>NZ_JBEGDJ010000067.1:0-20920 GCF_040191335.1 Nocardioides sp. YIM 152588
GCCACGATCCACCCTGCGCATCGTGCGCGCTGGACGGGTCGTGAACCGGTCAGGTGTCCGCGATGTCGTGAGACTCAATGTGTCCGCGATGTCCTGAGCCTCCACAACCCCTTGTTGCGATGGCTGAGGCACACGACCCCGCACCGGCTCCCAGCTCCTAGTCGTCGGGCAGCCAGCGCGCCATCGACGCGCGGAAGGCCCGGCCGAGCCGCGCCCGCACCCCGTCGACCCACCACGCCAGCGCGGCACCGAGGGCCCCGACGGCGAGGACGACCCCGCCCAGCACGGCCGCCGCCACGCCGAACCACGGCCGGGAGTCCACGACCAGCGCGGCGCCGGCGACCAGCGCCACCCCGACCAGCAGCGCCAGCGTCCACGGCACCGGGGTCAGCAGGCCGGCGATCACCCCGCGGGGCGGGTCCGGGGCCGTCGTCCGGCCGGTCAGCCGCGCCCACGCCGCCTCGCGGACCGGCGTCCCGAACCAGCGGGCCCCGCGCTCCGGCCGGGTCACGTCGGGGCGCTCCTCCAACCCGAGGACGGCCTGCAGCCAGCGGCCCGGCTGGGTGCCGATGCTGGGCGCGATGGCCAGGATCCGCTCCCCCGTCTGCCGCGTCGCGTACTGGTCGGGGTGCCGGCCGTCCTCGTGGTCGGTGGCGTTCATCGCGTCGATCATCCGCGCCGCGCCGTACCCCAGGGAGCGCTCGCCGTACTCGGCGGCGAGGGCACGGACCTGCGCCGCCACCGCCTCCACCGTCCACCCCTCGGCGGCGACGACCTCGGCCTGCATCTCCCGGATCCACGCGGGCGCAGCGTCCTCCGGCAGCGCGCCGGCGGTGGCCAGCAGCGCGCCGAGGTGGGCCACGGCGTGCAGCCGGCCGAGCAGCCAGTCCCAGCGCCGCATGTGCTCGGCGCCGAACGCCCCGAAGTGGTGCACCTGCGTGCCGAACAGGATCCGGTCACCGAGCTCCGCGGCCACCTCCTGGGCGTCCTCGGGCAGGACCGGGAGGGCGACGTCGGGGCCGAGCCGGACGAAGGAGAACGGCACGCTGCGCTGGTCGGGCGTGCGGGAGGAGGTGCACCGGGAGACCACCTCCACCGCCAGGGCCGCCTCGAGCCGGGTCGCGCCGTCGCCCAGGCCGGCGCGGACCTCGGCCAGCTGGCGGCCGAGCGCCTCGGGGACCCGCAGCTCGGTGTAGATCTCGTTGATCCGGCGTGCCACCTCGACCGGCGTCGCCTGGGGCGGCCCGGCCTCCGGGAGCGGGAACGCCTCGATGAGGCGGGCGCCGACCTCGCGGCGCAGCCAGAAGATCCGCCGTACCGCCTCGGTGAGCAGGCTGAGGGCGCCCTCCATCTCGACCGTCCGCGCGGTGTCGGCGGCCCGGTCCCCCTCGAGCTGCTGGCGCAGGCTGCGGACGACGGTGCGGAGCACGCGCTCGGCCGGACCCAGCCCCCACGGCCAGACCGGGTCGCCGTCCGCGGCGGGCTCGGGGAAGAGCTCGACCGGGGCGTCGACGGCCGGCGTCCAGAGCGGGTCGAGCGCGAGGATCTCCTCGACCGCGCGCATCGGGGCCTGGGCGTCGCGGTCCAGCAGGGTGACCCGACCGGCGGCGGTGGCGATGATCGCCTCCCACACCCCGCCGGCAGCGCGCCCCCGGGTGTACGCCGGCAGCAGCTGCTCGGCGGCGATGCGCAACCGCGCCCGGGCGGCCGGGTCCGCGATGGCGCGCTCGTAGAGGTACTGGCTGTCCGACCACGCCGAGTCCGCCTCGACCCGGAGCCGCTCGAGGTCCTCGATGTCGCCGCGGAAGTCGGTCTCGCGCGGGTACTGGAGCGCCGAGGCCAGCGCGCTCGGCCAGGTGGGGCGCGCGGCGGTCGCGGCGATCTGCTCGGGAGCGCGGCGGGAGCCCACGCCGGCGCTGGGCACGACGTAGGCCAGGAAGCGCGTCACCCGCCCCGAGACCGCGGTGCGCGACAGGGTCGAGAGCACCGGACCGAACGGGGCGTTGTCGAGCACGCCGCCGTCGATCAGCCAGGACGGCCGCTCGGTGGCGGCGGCCGGGCGCTCCCGCGGCGGGCGGACGCGGTTGAGCGCGTCACCCTCGCTGACGGGTGCGAAAGCGCCGGGGAAGGCCGCCGACGCCCGCGCGGCCAACGCCAGCCGGTAGGAGTCGTCGAACTGGGCGATCCGGTCGGTGGGCGGCTCGAAGGTGAGCGTGGCCGGGTCGTAGCGCCAGGGCAGGTCGGTGGTGAGCCGGTAGAGGAAGCGGTGGTCGGAGACCTCGAACTCCTGGCCCGCCGCATCGGTCGCCCGGAACCCCTGGGGGCCGAGTCCGGACGCGGTGGTGAAGAGGGTGACGGGCGGGGGCTCGGGCGGATCGACCGGGTAGGTCGGGGCGGGCCGGTCGGGGTCGGCCGGACGCTCCCCCGCGGCATCCGCCAGCGTCGCCATGATCGCCTCGCCCTGGTCGAGGAAGAAGCCGCCGTCGAGGATCGAGCCGGTGTCGGCGGTGACGTCCTCGGGGATCAGGCGGCCGCGGCGCAGCGTGCCCAGGTTGCACCAGACCTCGCGCAGCCACGGCCCCGGCCGGGGCACCGAGGGCGCGAACATCGCGGGGTCGACCTCCGGGTCGAGGGTGCCGCCGTGCGCGATGGCGCTGGCCAGCATGGTGCCGTTGACGCCGCCCGCGCTGGTGCCCGCGATGACGTCGACCACCAGCGCGAGGCGGTCCCGCCCCGGCGGCCGCATCAGCCGCCACCAGCGCTCGGCGACCTCCCGGTCGTGCTCCTTGACGTCGCCGGTGTCCCGGCACGCGCGACGCGCGAGGTCGATCTCGTGGGTCACCCCGCCCATCCACACGGCGAGGCTGAGCCCGCCGTTCAGCACCAGCGCCAGCCGGACCTCGTGCTCGGCCATCCCGCACCCCTCGGTCGGTGTGATCTGCTGCACACCGTCCTAGCGGGGTTCGGGCGCCACGTCGAGAGGCGCGGGCGCCCCGATCGCTGCGCCGCGGCGCCGACCGGCGGGTCAGGAGCGGGGACGTGGCGCCGGGCGCCCGTCGTACCGCGTGCCCCAGGTGTCACGGCGGACAGGCACTTCGGTTGCTTGACGGGCGTTGCAACGCCCGTCAGGCGACCGAATCACCGATCGACCGGTGATTCCGACGCCCCCGCCAGGTCCCGGATCGGCGTGATCCACGACCGGTGCGTCGCCGGGTCCTTGGTGATCGCGAGCAGCTCGTCCATGTGCGGCTCCAGGCCGGTCACCTTGTCCAGCGGGACGCCGATGATCAGCTGGAAGCCGAGCCCCTTCCACGCCTGCACCGCACGGCCGGCGAAGTCCGAGTCGGCCTTGACGAAGCCCTCGTCGAGGAAGACCGGCGCGAACCGGGGCCGCGAGCGCATCTCGTCGCCCAGCCGGAACCGCAGCGCGGAGCCGACGATGAAGGCGACCAGCTCCTGGCTCTCGCCGCCGCTCTTCTCCCCCAGGGTGCGGTAGGTCGCCCGCAGCTCGCCGGAGAGGTGGTCGTAGCGCTCCGCGCTGATCTCCACGTGCCGGCGCACGTCGAGCAGCCGGTCCCGGTCGCTCAGCCCGTCGCCGGCATCGCCGCGGCGCAGCTGGTTCATGAACCGGCTCAGCTGGTCGAAGCGCCGCTCCAGGCCGGCCTCGTCGAGCTCCTCGGCGGGCGCGGAGGCCAGGGCGCGCAGGTCCTTCATGAAGACCTGCACGTGCGCCGGCGAGAGACGCCGCAGCCGGATGCGCAGCCGGTCGCCCGCCCCGCCGAACTCCAGCCTGCGCAGGATCGCGTTGATCGGCTCCAGGCGGTCCTCGATCTCCTCGACTGAGGAGGCCATCGCGCCGAGCAGCGGCACCAGGTCCTGCCCGCTCCACTCGGTCAGCCGGCGCCGCCACTCCGAGCGCCGCTCGGCCAGGCCGGTGCCGCGGATCTCCTCCAGGATCCGGGCGTAGTCCGGGTAGGAGTCGGCGGTCGCGCCCAGGTTCGGCGAGTCCCACTGCACCTTGTAGACGCGGAAGATCGCGGCCAGCTCGTCCTCGACGCGGCGCGCCTCGGCCTCCAGGTCGCCGACGGCGTCGCGCAGCCGGGCGTCGAGCCGCTGGGCGTTCTCGGCGAACCGGTCCAGCTCCTCGGGGTCGGCCGGCGCGGCCGCGGCCGCGAACTCGGCGGCCAGCGCGGCGTCCTGCTCCTCGGTCAGCACCAGGTCGCCGGCGCGGTCCATGGCGTCCAGCCGGTCCTTGACGAGGTCCTCGGAGTCGACCAGCTCCGCGTGCGCGGCGTTGAGGTCGCGCTGCCGCTGCTCCAGCCGGTACCGGCCCTCCCGTGCCGCCTCCAGGTCGGCGCCGAGCTGGTCGATCTGGCCCTGCAGCACCTGCAGGCCGTCGTCGGAGCCGAGGATCTCGCCGCGGCGGCGCTCCAGGTCGGCGATCCGCCGGTCGCAGCCCTCCACGTCGAGGTCGTCGAAGCGGGCGGCGACCACGGCGTCGTACGCCGTCCGCCGCTGCTCCATGACGCGGACCTGGCGGTCCAGCTCGGCGACCTCGCCGTCCAGCTCGTCGAGCTCGTCGGAGAGCTGTCCGAGCTCGTGGTCGATCTCGGCGAGCGCGTCGGCGTTGGAGAAGCCGATGATGCTGCGGGCGTCGTTGCGGCCGTAGGCGCCGCGGCGGCCGTTGCGGGTCTGGCCGGCCAGCGTGACGCGGAAGCCGTCGCCGGCCAGGCCGTCGGCGCTCTCCACGCACAGCGCGTTCCGGGCCGGCTCGGCGACGTGCGCCTGCACCCAGCCGGAGAACGGCGAGTCCTGGAATAGGAGCTTGCCCGCGATCCGCTCGGGGTCGGCCGGGCCGAGGTCGGGCAGGTCCAGCTCGGCGCCCTCGAAGGTCAGCCGGCCGCGCAGCCGCAGGCCGTCGATCGCCGCCGAGAAGGCCTCGAAGCGGTCGAGCGGGACCAGCATCTGCCGCGCGGACCCGCCCAGCACCGTCTCCACCGCGGTCCGCCAGCGCGCCTCCTCGGGCGCGACGTCGATCAGCTCGGCGACGAAGGGCAGCTCCTCGACCGCGAGGCCGCTCGCGCGGGCCACCTCGGCGCGCAGCTCGTGCAGCCGCGCGGGCACCCGCCCGGCGCGGCTCTCCAGCGAGTCCCGCTCGCCGCGCAGCTCCGACTGGCGCTGGTTGATCGGGTAGCGCCGGTCGCGCACCCCGTCGCGCTGCTCCTTGAGCCGGGCGTGGGTCCGCTCCCAGCCGGTCAGCCAGCGGCGCGCGTGCTGCTGGAGCGCGGCGAAGGAGTCCGCCGAGGCCAGCGCGTCGTCGACGTCGAGGCCGTCGGCCCCCTCGCCACCGTCGAGCTCGAGCAGCGGCAGCAGCCGCTCCTGCAGCTGCTCGCGGCGGCCGAGCCGGTCCTCGCGGACCACCCGCTCCTGCTCGACCGAGAGCCCCAGCGACTGCAGCGTGGAGCCGCCGGCGTCGCGGTGGGCGGCCTTCGCCGCCTCCAGGTCGGCCAGCAGCGTGGTCTCGGCGCCGGCGGTGCTGGCCAGCGCGTCGGCCGTCGCGGTGCGCTCGGTCCGGTTGTCGGCGACCGCGGTCTCCAGCAGCCGCAGGTGGGTCTGCAGCAGCCACCGCCGCAGCGGGGTGTCGCCCGCCCGGGTCACCCCGAACGCGTCGAGGTCGGCGCGGCGGCCCAGCGCCGCCACCCGGCGCGCGTGCAGGTCGGTGATCGGGCCGAGGACCTCGAGCTTGGCCTCCTCGGTCCGCATCGCCGCGTACGCCGCGTCGAGGTCGTCGAAGTGCTCGATGGCGCGGTCGGCGGCGGCGTACGTCGCCGGCCGTTCCAGCACCATGTCCTTGTAGAGCTCGTCGACGCTGCGCACCTGGTTGCCGGCCTGGATCCGGGCCAGCAGGCGCAGCGCCTTGGCGCCGTCGCCGCCCGAGCCGATGCCGAGCCGGGCGTGCAGGACCGCGGCGAACTCGGCGTAGGTGCGGTGCACCCGGATGCCCGGGTAGAGCTTCTTGAGGGTGTTGGCGTGGAACCGCTCGGGCACGGCGACCTCGAGCGTGTCCAGCGCGAGCGCGCCCTCGTGGGTGGCCAGCTGCATCTGGACCTCGCCGGAGCGGGTCGCACGGCGCGGCACGTAGTAGGTGCGCAGCGCCGTGAAGCGCCCGCCCTGGTCGTTGACGAAGGTCATGGCGACGGCGCCCCAGGTGTCGGCGCCCTTGCCGCGCAGCAGCTGCTCCACCGGGCGGCCGGTCCGCGGGTCGTCGATCACGTCGACCGCGCCCCGCAGGTAGGAGAGCAGGTTGCGCTGCCCGGCGCTGCGGGCCCGGCCGGCGACGGCGTCGTTGGAGGCGCCGTTGAACTTCGTGTCCGAGGTCATCATCAGCGCCGTGTAGGCGTCGAGCACCGTCGACTTACCCACGCCGGAGGCGCCGGACATCATGATCGCGTCGCCGCGCAGCGGGACCGTGGTCAGCCCGCCGAAGCCGCCCCAGTTGACGAGCTGGAGCAGGGCGGCGCGCCACTGGACGGTGCCGTCCTCGGGCAGCGCCACCTCGCGGCGGTCGAAGAGGCCCTCCAGGGAGCCGTCGTCGACGAACCCCTCGGCCGCCTCGTCGACCCCCTCGCCGGCGCGAGCACCGGTCCGGTCGTCGGTCTGGTCGATGCTCATGCGGGCTCCTCCTGGGTCGCGGCCCGCTCGCCGGTCGCGCCACCCTCCGTCGCGTCGTCGAACAGCTCCGTGTCGGCCTCGTCCTCGCCGGTCGGCGCGGTGCCGTTGGCGCGCTGCAGCGCGGCCAGCAGCTCGGCCAGCAGCTCGAGCGGCAGCAGCGGCTCGACCGCCTCGCTGATCTCGAAGCGGTCGTCGGCGCCGGCCGGGATCAGCAGCCCGGCCTTGACCACGCTGAGCACCGCGTTGCGGGCCCGCTTCTCGTCGCCGGAGGCGTCGGTGGCGTGCGGCGGCCGGAAGCTCGCGACGTGGTCGACGATGTCGTCGCGGTCGATGAAGACCCGGGCGTCGCCGCCGGCCAGCCCGGCCCGGAGCCGGTCGCGCAGGTGCACCAGCACCAGCGTCTCCTCGCGCGACCAGGCGGCGTCGTACAGCAGGGTCGGGAAGCGGCTGCCGGTCTCGGAGGAGGCCTGGCGCTTCCAGGCGACCTCGCGCTCGCGGTCGATCTGCAGGTCGAGGAAGAGGTCGTTGAGGCGGCCGCGGATCACCCGCTCGTTCTCCACCAGCACCCGCCAGTCGCGCGGGTGGGTGCGGCCGCTGATGAAGCGCTGCTTGAGCAGCGTCACCAGGGCGTGGCGCTGGCCGTACTCCAGCCCGCCCTCGTCGCCCTCCCACAGCGAGACCGAGCGCTCGTCGATCAGGTCGTCCACGACCTCGTCCACGACCTCGTCCACGACCGGGGCGTCCTCGGTCAGGTCGATCTCGGCGCTCATGCTCGGGTCTCGCTCTCCAGGTCACGGTCGGGAAGGTCGGGGTCGGGCAGCGGCAGCCGCGGCACGGCGAAGGTGCGCCGCGACCCGTCGGCGCGGTGGGCGGTGAACGACTCCGTGGTGCGCTCCGCCTCCCAGCCCCGCCCGGCGGCCAGGTGCAGCAGGCCGAGGATCTCCACCGGGCGCCGCAGCTCCGGCTCGAGGGTCTCGAAGAGCTCGCCGAGGCTGCCGGCCGGCAGCAGGTCGGCCAGCGCCGACTCCAGCCGTTCGCGCAGCGGCCCCAGCTGCGGGCCGCCCTGCGCCTTGAGCGCCTCCAGCGAGAGGCGGGGCGCCTCCTCGGCCACGTTGGGCGTGATCCGGTCCGGCAGCACGTCGTCGGCCGGGTCGTAGAACCGCTCGCGGAAGTGCTCGACCCCCGCGCGCGACGGCAGCAGCGGTACGTCGTGCGTGGCCCGCGGCCCGGTCGTCGCCATCCAGGTCATCAGCTCGGACTCGACCTGCCGCAGGGTCTGCTCCAGCTCCCGGTCGCGCGCCGCGTCGTGGGAGACGATGTACTCCTTGAGCGTCGCGGTGACCCGCGAGCGCTGGGTGAGCACCCGGTCCAGGCCGTCGCGGACCAGCTTGACCGTGCCGCGCAGTTCGGCGCGCTCGGCCTCGCCCAGGATCCCGTCCGAGAGGGGGTGCTCGAGGAGGTCGGTCAGGTCCTCGCGGAGCCGGGTGACCAGGCCGTCGTCGCGGAGCAGCGCGAAGGCGCCCTCGAACGCCCGGCCCTCGTGGGTCGCGGTCATCAGCGCGTCGGCCCGGCGCAGGTACTCGTCGATCACCTCACCCGCCGGCCGGTCCTCGGCACGGAACGCGGAGAGGATCTCGCCGCGGATCTGGGCGAACCTCTCCTCCACCCGGGCGAAGTCGCTGGGCAGCGCCGAGATCAGCGACAGCAGCTCGGTGAAGCCCTCGGACATGTAGTCCTGGGTCGCGCCCACCATCTCGGCGCCGTCGACGAGCCGGTCGCGCTCGGCCCTCAGCCGCGCGATCTCGTCGTTGAGGATCGTCACCCGCGCCGTGCGGTCCGGGTTCGCCTCGGCGTTGAACCGGCGCACCGTGCCGAGGATCGTCGCGATCCGGTGCTCGCTGAGCGTGGCCCGGTCGCGGGTCAGGTTCTTCACCAGCTCCAGCGCCTGCTGGGCGTGGGAGGTGAGGGTGTAGACCTCGTTGCCGAGCGGGTCCAGCGACCGCACCAGCCACTGCCCGCGCATCCAGCGCTGGCACAGGTCGCGGCCGCTGCCGGTGGGCACCTCGCGCCCGGCGGCGCGCATCTGCGCCAGGTGCTCCTCGACCTGGGTGTGCAGCCGCGCGGTCGGGATCGGGGTGTTGTTGCGCCCGAAGGCGGCCCGGAAGACGGTGATCACCACCGGCGCCTGCCGCTGGTGGAGCAGGGTGAGGGTCGGCTGGGCGAAGGCGTCCTCGACGCGCGCCAGCTCCGCCGCGATCTCGCTCATCCACCGTGCCTTCTGCTCACGTCACCCTTATCGGCAACCTCCCTGCGGTCGGAAAGTGTCTCAGAGCGGTACGACGGGCCGGGGAGCCGCACCCCCGTCAGCGCGTCGCGCCGGGACCGCGTGTCGGCGGCGGGGCCGGGCGCAGGGTCGGCACGAGGGTCGCCGGAAGGCCGGCCAGGGGCGGCCCCGCCATCACCACCACCCCGACCACCTGGGCCGCCGAGGTGAGCCAGACGGAGCCGCGGTCGTGGCGCAGCGCGGTCCGCCCGAGCTCCAGCCCGAACACCCCGACCACCTCCCGGTCGCCGTGCCGGGCGAGCGCCACCTCCCCGCGCCGCGGGCGCCGGGCGGGGTCGACGAGCAGCTCCGTGCCGGCCGGCCAGCCCCGCGACGCCAGCGCGTCCGTGGCCAGCCAGTGCCGCAGGAGCCCGCCCGCCGGCGTACCGGTCCGCGACGCCGTCGGCAGGTCCGTCGGCGCGTCCCTGGGCGCGTCGGTCGGCAGGTCGAAGGGCAGGCAGCCCTGCTCACCCGGATCCGCGGACGAACGCATGTTCGAACGCTATCGCACCCGCCGAACCGGCACTCGCGGCGCACCGAACCGGCGCTCGCGGTGGGATCAGGCCTCGACGACCGGCGGCAGGGTCACCACCTGGGAGGCGAAGCTGAGGCCCGCGCCGAACGCGATCAGCAGCGCGGTGTCGCCGACCGACGCCTCGCCGTCGCGGATCATCCGCTCGATCGCCAGCGGGACGGACGCCGCGGAGGTGTTGCCGGAGTCGGCGATGTCCCGGGCCACCGGGATGCCGGCGGGCAGCTTGAGGTTGCGGACCAGCGTGTCGGTGATCCGCATGTTCGCCTGGTGCGGGACGAAGGCGTCGAGGTCCGACATCTCCAGCCCCGCGTTCGCGACGGCCTCGCGCGCGACGTCGGCCATGGCGAACGGCGCCCAGCGGAACACCGCCTGGCCCTGCATGTGCACCACCGGCTTGTGCTCGGCGTCGACCTCGCGGCATCCCGGGGACTGGCCGATCACGTGGCTCTGGCTGCCGTCGGAGCCCCAGGCGACCGGACCGATGCCGGCCTCCTCGGCGGCGCCGACCACGACCGCGCCCGCGCCGTCGGCGAAGATCATCGCGGTCGACCGGTCGGTCGGGTCGATGAACTGGCTGATCTTCTCCACGCCGATGACCAGCACGTACTCGGCGGTGCCGCCGCGGACCAGGTCCGAGGCCACGGAGAGCGCGTGACAGAACCCCGCACAGCCCGCGCCCACGTCGAACGAGGCGGCCTTCGAGCCGATCCGGTCCGCGACCAGGGGTGCCGCGTGCGGGGTGTGCTGGGCGTGCGAGGAGGTCGCCAGGATCACGGTGCCGAGCTGGCCGGCGGTCACGCCGGCCGCCTTCAGCGCGCCCTCGGCCGCCGCGGTGGCCATGTCGACCAGCGTCTCGTCGTCGCCGGCGAAGCGGCGGCGCTGGATGCCGGTGCGCGACTGGATCCACTCGTCGTTGGAGTCGAGCACCTCGCAGAGCTCGTCGTTGGAGACCACCCGGTGCGGCCGATAGGTCCCCAACCCGAGCATCGCGGTGGCCGCCGCCCCGGTGCGCTGGCTGATCTTCGGCATGGTGACTCCTGACGTACGGCGGCGTCGCCGGTGACGCCGGACTCCCCCCAGGCTACGGCGGCCGCCGCCGGGCCGGGTCCGGAGGTCGCGGCGATCCCGTCGCGGGCGTTCGGCACGGGGGCCTCCGAGGTGGTGGATGATGGCGCGCGTGACCGACGCCACGCCTGCCGAGGGCCCGACCGACCTGCCCGCCGAGGGCCTGACCGAGCTCCTCGCCCGCCGCTTCCTCACCACCGACGAGGCCCGCCCCGACAAGGTCGCGCGGTGGCACGCCGCGGGCCGACGCACCGCCCGGGAGAACATCGCGGACCTCGTCGACGCCGGCTCCTTCGTCGAGTACGGGCGGTTCGTCACGGCGGCGCAGGAGCGCCGGCGGCACCTCGCCGACCTGGTCACCGAGACCCCGGCCGACGGGATCATCGGCGGCACGGCCACCGTCGACGGCGTACCGTGCGCCGTCCTGTCCTACGACTACCTGGTGATGGCCGGCACCCAGGGCATGCGGGGGCACCGCAAGTCCGACCGGCTGATCGAGGTCGCCGGCCGGATGGGGCTGCCCATCGTCTTCTTCACCGAGGGCGGCGGCGGTCGGCCGGGCGACGTCGACATGCCCCTGGTCTCGGCCCTGGACGTCGGCTCCTTCGCGCTCTGGGGGGAGCTCCAGGGCGCCGCACCACGGATCGCGATCGTCTCCGGACGCTGCTTCGCCGGCAACGCCGTCCTGGCCGGGAGCGCCGACCTCCGGGTCGCCACGCCCGACGCGAACCTCGGCATGGCCGGTCCCGCGATGATCGCGGGCGGCGGCCTCGGTCAGTTCGCGCCGGAGGAGATCGGGCCGGTCGAGGAGCAGGCCGCCAACGGCGTCCTCGACGTCGTCGTCGAGGACGAGGACGAGGCCGTCGCCGTGGTACGTCGGCTGCTCGCCTACACCGGCCGGCCGGTGCTCGACGGTGGGGCCGACGGCGGGGACCCGGAGGCGCTGCGCACGATGCTGCCGGACAACGACCGGGAGGCGTTCGACGTGCGGCCCGTGGTCGAGGCGCTGTGCGACGAAGGGAGCGTCACCTGGCTGCGCGAGGGCTGGGCACCGGAGCTGGTGACGGCCTTCGGCCGGGTCCACGGCATCGCGGTCGGCGTCGTCGCCAACCAGTCCACCCACCTGGCCGGCGCGCTCACCTCGGACGCCTCGGCGAAGGCCGCCGACCTCCTCGAGCTCTGCGAGCGGTGGCGGGTGCCGGTCGTCTCGCTCGTCGACACCCCCGGCTTCATGGTCGGGCCGGAGGCCGAGCGGACCGGCCTGGTCCGGCACTCCTCGCGGATGGTGACCGCCGGATCCCGGCTCACCGTCCCCCTCGTCGGCGTCGTGCTGCGCCGCGGCTACGGCCTGGGCGCCCAGGCGATGCTCGGCGGCAGCACGCACCGCCCGCTGCTGACGGTGGCGTGGCCGGGCGCCCACCTCGGGCCGATGGGCCTGGAGGGCGCGGTCCGGCTCTCGATGGCCAAGGAGCTCGCCGCGATGCCGGAGGACGAGCGCGAGGCCGCCGTCGCCGAGCACACCGCCGCGATGCGCAGGCACGCCCACGCGCTCAACGTGGCGCGGGTCTTCGAGATCGACGACGTGATCGACCCGGCGGAGACGGCGGACGTGGTCGCGGCCACGCTGCGTGCGGCCCGCGGCTGACCGGCCCGGCCCGGCGACGTCAGGCGCCGTCGCGGTCCACCCGGACCTCGACCTCCACCTCGACCTCCACGTCGATCGCCACGGTCTCCACCACCACCGCGCGCTTGCGCCGACGAAGGCCGGCCGCGGTCAGCCGCCGCACGAGGTCGCGACTGCGGACCACCTCCGCGCCCGCCGCGACCGCCGCCTCGAACGCCTCGGCCGGGACGTCGTAGTGGTCCCCGTCGAAGGCGCGCGGCGGCACCCCGAGCGCCGCCGCGAAGGCGTGCAGCTCGTCGTAGGAGTCGTCCGAGGCCAGGTGCGACCACAGCCGCCCGCGCCAGGGCACCTGGGGCGGGTCGATCAGGATGGCCATCCGACGCACCCTAGACCGGACGACCCTGCCCCGCCCAACGAGGTTTGAGGGTCCGCCGACCGGCATAGGCTCACTGGTATGAACCTCACCCACGCACCGCTCCGCGCCGCGACGGGCGCGTTCATCCTCAACTCGGGCCTGGGCAAGCTCAGCGCCGACGAGGAGACCGCCGCGCAGTTGCACGGGTTCGCGTCCACGGCGTACCCGGCCGTCCAGGGCATGAAGCCCACGACGTTCGTCAAGGCGCTCGCGTACGGCGAGATCGCCCTCGGCGGCGCACTGCTCCTCCCCAAGGTCCCCTCGGCGGTGGCCGGGACGGCTCTGGCCGCGTTCGGCGGCAGCATGCTCGGGCTCTACCTGCAGGCACCCGGGCTGCGCCAGCCCGGCTCGCTCAAGCCGACCGAGGCGGGCACCCCGATCGCCAAGGATGTCTGGCTGCTCGGCGCCGGCACCACCCTGGCGCTGCAGGGCATCTTCAACGGCACCCGCCGCGCCGCGAAGAAGGCCGCGAAGAAGGTCGGTTCGGCCACCGAGAGCGCCCACGACGCGCTGCCGATCTGACGCGTTCCCGCCCCACACACGACGACGCCTGCCGGGGCCCCGGCAGGCGTCGTGTCGCGTGATGCGGTCGGGCGAGAGTCAGCCCTTGAACGCGTCCTTCACGTTCTCCCCCGCCTCCTTGAGGGAGGCCTTGGACTGGTCGACCTGGCCCTCGGTCTCGAGGTCCTTGTCGCCCTTGGCCTGACCGGCCGCCTCCTTCGCCTTGCCGGCGAGGTTCTCCGCGGTGTTCTTGGCCTTGTCTGCGAGGGACATGTGCCGTCTCCCTTCTCGTGGTGTTCGACGGTGACCGAGGACGGTCGTCGGTGATCGTCCGGTCGATAGGGAACGTTCCCGCCAGCAGGGCACCCAAACCCCGGCGCGCGCGCCGCTAACCTCGCGCCATGACCACGATCGAGCCGCCCGTCGAGCTGGGCGACGGCCTGCGCACCTCTCTCCAGGGCTACGGCGCGATGTCGCTGACCGACGTCTACGGGCCGGTCAGCGACGAGGACGCGCTGCGGACGCTGACCCACGCCGTCGACGCCGGCGTGACCTTCATCGACACCGCCCACGTGTACGGCGGCGGGCGCAGCGAGCTCACGATCTCCCGCCTGCTGGCGACCCGGCGCGACGAGGTCCAGGTGGCGACGAAGTCCGGGATCGTCACCGGGGGCGGGGTCGGCCAGCGGAAGGTGCGCGGCGACCGGGCCTACGTGCGGGAACAGATCGAGACCAGCCTGCGCCGGTTGGGCACCGACCGCGTCGACCTCTACTACCAGCACCGGGTCGACCCCGAGGTGCCGATCGAGGAGACCGTCGGGGCCATGGCAGAGCTCGTCCAGGAGGGCAAGGTGCTGCACCTGGGCATCTCCGAGGCGACCGGCGAGGAGCTGCGCCGTGCTGCGTCCGTGCACCCGATCGCCGCGGTGCAGTCGGAGTGGAGCCTGATCAGCCGCGACGTCGAGGCCCACGTGGTGTCGGCCGCCGTCGAGCTGGGCATCGGCTTCGTGCCGTACGCCCCGGTGGGCCGCAAGTGGCTGACCGGCACGTTCGACCGCGCCGCATTGACCGAGGGCGACTCCCGGCCGGCGTTCCCGCGGTTCGCCGAGGACCGGCTCGCCGAGAACCAGCCGGTGCTGGAGGAGGTGCTGAGCGTCGCCGCCGACGCCGGTACCACCCCGGCCCGGCTGGCGCTCGCCTGGCTCTACGCGAAGGGCCGCGCCCTCGGCCTGCCGGTCGTGCCGATCCCGGGCACCCGCTTCCCCGAGCACGTCACCGACAACCTCGGGGCCGTGGAGGTCGAGCTGACCGAGGAGCAGGTGGGCCGCCTCGACGCGCTCGCCGGCCGGGTCCGGGGCCACCGGTCGTTCGACCCGACCTGGGTCTCCGCCGGCCGGGAGTGACCGGCGCGGACCGGGTCGGCGAGCCCGCGGACCGGGTCACGACAACCGCCGCGCGGGACTGGTAGGAATGAGGCACCCCACCACCGCGCCACGCGCCCCGGCGCCGTCCCCCAGGAGCGATCATGGTTCGTCTGATCTGGAGAGTCATCGTCTTCGTGGCCTCCGCGGCCGTCGGCATCCTGGTGGCGGCGGTGGTCCTGCCCGACATGGACCTGCAGCCCACCGGCTTCCTGGTGGTGGTCGGCGTCTACGCGGTCATCCAGGCCGTGATCCTTCCGTTCATCACCAAGATGGCGGCCAAGAACGCCTCGGCGTTCCTCGGTGGCACCGCCCTCCTGGCCACCCTGATCGCGCTGATCGTGGCGTCGCTGATCAACGACAGCCTGGAGATCTCGGGCCTGGCCACCTGGATCGCCGCCACGGTGATCGTCTGGCTGGTGACCGCCGTCGCCACGCTCGTGCTGCCCTTCCTGCTGGTGAAGGCCGGCATCGAGGCCGCCCGCGAGGACAAGGACTAGGGCCGTCGGCAAGAAGCTCCTCCTCGCGGTCGACGCGCCCTCGCTGCTGCACCGCAACCACCACGCCCGCGCCGAGTCGGGCCTGCTGGACCGCTCCGGCCGGCCGGCGTGGGCGCTGCACGGGATGCTGCGCCAGATCCTGGAGGCGATCGACCGGTTCCAGCCCGACGCCGTGGTCTTCGGCCTGGACGACCGGCGGTCGTCGGAGCGCGAGTCGTTCTACCCGGACTACAAGGCCGGTCGGGCCCCGAAGGACCCGGCCCTGATCGAGCAGCTGGAGCGCGCGGGGGCGCTCCTGGACGCGCTGGGCCTGGCCACCGTCACCCCACCCGGCCTGGAGGCCGACGACGTCAACGCCTCCGCGGCTGCGTGGGCCAGCCGGCACGGGTGGGAGTGCGTGATCATCACCTCCGACCGCGACTCGTTCGCACACATCAGCGAGGACACCCAGGTGCTGCGGCTGATCAACGGCGGCATCAACGCCTCCCCGCTGCTCACCCCCGCACGGCTGCGCACGATGTACGGCGTCGCGGCCGAGCACTACCTGGAGTACGCCGCACTGCGCGGCGACGCCAGCGACAACCTGCCGGGCGTCAGCGGGATCGGCGAGAAGTCGGCGGCGGCGCTGCTGGAGGCCGCCGGCCCGATGGCCGCGGTCTGGGCGGACCTCGAGCATGCCGGCGGGGCGAACGTCGCGGCGGCCATCGACTCCTGGAGCACCGAGCGGGGCGGCCGGCGCACGGGCCCCTCGGTCGTGCGGCGGCTGGCCGCGCCGGGGGCGCGCGAGCGCTTCGACTTCAACGTCGCCATCATGGCCGGCCGGGAGGACCTCGACCTGGGGATCTCGCCCGACGTCCCCGGCACCCCCGGGCTGCTCCCCCTGGACCCGCCGCGGGTCTCCCGGGTGGTGGCGCACCTGAACATGGAGGAGACCCGGCAGCTCGCGCTGCGGGTGCTGACCGAGCCGCCGGCGTCGGCGGGCGGCGCGGGCGGCCCCCAGGGTTCCTAGGCCTGGCGCATCAGCGCCAGGAACTCCCCGACCTCGACCCGCAGCCGCTCGGCCAGCTGCGCCAGACCCTGGTAGCTCGCGCCGACCCCGGCACCGAGCGAGGCCCAGTCGGCCGCGTCGTGGCCGTCGGTCCCGTCGACCGCCACCCGGATCGCCTCGGCCTGCGGCGCCATCTCCCGCAGCGCGTCCGCGACGCCGCGCAGGTCCTCCCCCGACTGCGCGGCGGCGGCCTGGGTGGCGGCGATCTGGCCGTCGATGGTCTCGGCGGAGCTGGCCACGCTCTCGGCCAGCGACTTCACCTCGTTGGCGACGACGGCGAACCCGCGTCCGGACTCGCCGGCGCGGGCCGCCTCGATGCTGGCGTTGAGGGCGAGCAGCTTGGTGGCCGCGGCGATCTGGGCGATGGTCGCGACGACGTCCTGAATCTCGCTGGAGGACTCCTCCAGCGCGGCGACGGTGGTGCCCGTGCCCTCCGTGCGCGCCACCGTTCCGGCGGTGGACTCGGTGAGGTGGAGCGCGGTCGCGGAGAGCTCGACGGAGGCGGCCGCCATCTGCTCGGCGACGTGCAGGACGGTCTCCTCCAGCCGGTCGGCCAGCGCCAGCCGCGCGTCCTCGGCGGCACGGACCCGCCGCTCGCCGTCGGCCATCGCGAGCCGGGCGTCGTTGATGGAGTTCGCGCCGCACCGGAACGCGCCCGCGGTCCCGCCGAGCAGGAAGCGCCGGTGGAAGCGCCCCTCGCTGGCCGACTCCAGTGACGCCGTGGACTCGCGGACGAAGGCGTCGGTGCGGTCCAGCAGCAGGTTGGCCGACGACCTCAGCCGGACGAGGTCCGCCTCCCCGGCGGCCTCGTCGACCAGCGGCACGCGTGCCTCGAGGTCACCGCGGGCCGCCCGGTCGAACGTGTCGACGAGCGCGGCCACCGCGGTACGGTGCGCCGCCACCTCGGCCTCCAGAGCCGCGATCCGCTCGCGCGCGCCCCTCATGCCGCCTCCCCGATCAGCGACCAGACGAACTCGTCGTAGGTCTGACCGGCCTGATCCAGCCGCGCCAGCAGCGCGTCGTACCCCGCGGCGGCCGCCTCGTTCGCGCTCCCGGCTCGCGCCTCGACCGCGCACAGCTCGCGGTAGAGCTCCTCCACGGCGGCCACGGCCTCACGGCCCGGCACCCGGCGGTTGGAGTGGTAGCCGACGACGGCCCCGCGCGCGTCGAGCGTCGGCGTCACGTGGGCGAGCACCCAGTAGTGCGCGCCGTCGGCGGCAAGGTTGACCACGAAGGCGAAGATCTCGCTGCCGGCACCGACCGTGTCCCAGAGCAGCTTGAAGACCGCACGGGGCATGTCGGGGTGCCGGATCATGTTGTGCGGCTGCCCGAGCATCTCGGTCTCGGGGTAGACCGAGACCCGGCAGAAGACGTCGTTGACATAGGTCATCCGCCCCGCCCGGTCCGTCTTGGTGACGATCACCTCGTCCTGGCCGAACGTGCGCTCGACTCCGGTCGGCCGCACCGCGGGTCGACTCACCGCTGTCCACTCCCCACTCCGTCGGTCGTTCCGCTCACCGCCGGGTCCCGGCGGGAGCAAACACGGAGCTCGTCATCCGTGCCGCCGCGGGTCCCCATCGGCACGGGCGCCACCGACCGCAGGAAAGCGGGTGCGATCGGGACGGTATCCCGGCGAGACCTTGGTCACGTCCGCGCGGGCGGTGCAGCACCGGCGTCGCTCACAGGCCGGGCAGCACCTCGCGCACGATCGTCAGCAGCGCCTCGCGTAGCAGCAGGTGCGCCTGCTCGCGGGTGAGCGCGCCGCGCGTCCACTCCCGGACGGCGCCTCGGGCCAGCTCGCCGTAGGCCCGGACCACGGCCCGCGCCGCGGGATCGGCGGGGTCGCCGCCGACCATCTCCAGCACCCGGCCGGCCGCCAGGTCGCTCGCCTCGTCGAGGATCGCCAGCACGTCCCCGTCCTCGCCGACCCCCTCCGCGGCGCGCACGGTCAGGTAGCTGGCGCGCTCCGGGGTGATCAGGCCGAGGAACCACCGCACGGCGACGTCGACGCGCTCCGTCATCTCGCCGATCGCCAGCGGCACCTCCCCGAACTCGGGCAGCAGCGAGGCGCGACGCACGACCTCCAGGTAGAGCGCCCGCTTGTCGCCGAAGTAGTGGTTCAGCAGCCCCCGCGCCACGCCCGCCTCGCGCGCGATCTCGGTGGTGGAGACCTCGGCGTACGGCCGCCGGGCGAAGAGCCGCTCGGCGGCGACCAGCAGCTGCTCGCGGCGCTCGTCCGGGGCGAGGCGACGGCGCGACCTGGCGGATTCGGCGAGATCGTCCGGTTCGGCGGCGGTGGTCATGGCTCGACCCTACTATTGGCAGAGTGCCAACAAGGGCATAGCCTGGGATCGACCGCCGCGAGAGGACCACCGTGACCGCCACCGCCGACGCCACCTGCGAGGCCGACGCCACCGCGGCGCGCAAGGCGCGCGACGTCCCGGTGCCCGCCGGCTTCGACCTGCGCGACCGCCTCTCCGGCCTCGGGGCCCACCTCGCCGGGCCCGCCAACGTCGTCATGCAGCTGGCCAGGCCGGGCGTCGGGTACGGCGTGATGAACAGCCGCGTCGACAGTGGCAACGCGGCGAAGCGCCCGTTCAAGCGCGGTCGCACCACCTTCACCTACCTCGCGGTGTCGATGCTCGGCACCGACGAGGAGCGTGCCGCGTTCCGCAAGGAGATCAACGGGGCGCATGCGCAGGTCTACTCCCGCGCCGACGAGCCGGTGGAGTACCGGGCGATGGACCCCCGGCTGCAGAAGTGGGTCGCGGCCTGCCTCTACTACGGCACGGTCGACCTGATCGAGAAGATGCACGGCCACCTGCCCGAGGCCGAGGCTGACGCCCTGTACGCGCACGGCGCACGGTTCGGCACGTCGCTGCAGATGACGGCCGCCGACTGGCCCGCGGACCGGGCGGCGTTCGCGGCGTACTGGGAGGAGTCCCTGGCCGAGGTGCGGATCGACGCGCCCGTCGCGGCGCACCTGCTGCACCTGGTCCAGTTCAAGAACTTCCCGCGCCCCTTCCACGTCCTCGGCCCGTTCTTCGTCTTCGTCACCACCGGCTTCCTGCCGCCCGTCTTCCGCGAGGCGATGAGCCTGCCGTGGAACGACCGCCAGCAGCGCCGCTTCGACCGCCTGATGCGGCTGCTCGGCAGGATCGAGGACGCCCTCCCCCGGGCGGTCCGGAACTTCCCGTTCAACTACTACCTGCTCGACTTCCGGATCCGGCGCCGCCTCGGCCGCCCCGTCCTCTGAGCAGACCGTCCCCATCCGCACCACGAGCACGCCAGGAGCACCACCGATGGACTTCGACCTCCCCGAGTCCGCCCTCGCCGTCCGCGAGGGCGTGGCCGCCGTCGCCGCGAAGTACGACCACGCGTACTGGTCCCGGTGCGAGGAGGAGCACCGCTTCCCCCAGGAGATCTTCGACGACCTCGGTCGGGGCGGCTGGTTCGGGCTCTGCGTCCCCGAGGAGTACGGCGGCGGCGGGCAGGGCCTGCTCGAGCTGGCCGTGGCCAACATGACGCTCTGCGCCTCCGGCGGCGTCGCCGGCACGTTCTTCTACGTGACGACCCCGGGGTTCGGGGCGATGACCCTGACCCGGCACGGCACGGACGAGCAGAAGCAGCGGATCCTTCCCGGCCTCGCCGACGGCACGATCCAGTTCTGCCTGGCGCTGACCGAGCCCGACGCGGGGTCCAACGCGATCGAGATCAAGACCGCCGCCCGGCGCGACGGCGACGAGTTCGTGATCAAGGGCCAGAAGGTGTGGATCTCCAACGTGGAGAACGCCGACTGGATGGTCGCGGTGACCCGCACCATCCCGGCGGCGGAGACGAAGGAGCGCGGACTCCCCCGCACCGCCGGCTTCACGCTCTTCCTGGTCGACGTGAAGCAGGCGCTGGCCGACGGCACCCTCTCCTACAACCCGATCCCGAAGATGGGCAGCAACATCCTGCACTCCTCGCAGGTCTTCCTCGACGACGTACGGGTACCCGCGGCCAACGTGATCGGGGAGGTCGACGCCGGGTTCGCGGTCCTCTGGGACGTGCTCAACCCCGAGCGCATCCTCGCCGCCTCCGGCGGCGTCGGCACCGCCGACGCCGCGTTGCGGATCGCCAGCGACTACGCCCGCGAGCGCGAGGTGTTCGGTCGCCCGATCGGCGCCAACCAGGGACTCCAGTTCCCGCTGGCCCAGCTCAAGGCGAAGGCCGAGCTCGGCCGGCTGATGACCTACAAGGCCGCCTGGCTCTTCGACCAGGGCCGCCCGTGCGGCAACGAGGCCAACGTCGCCAAGCTCACCGGCGCGCAGGTCGGCTGGGAGGCGGCCAACCAGGCCTTCCAGACCCTCGGCGGGATGGCGTACTCGAAGGAGTACCCCGTCGAGCGGATCTTCCGCGACGCCCGGATCGCGAAGAACATCCCGGTCGCCGAGGAGCTGGTCCTCGCGCACATCGGGACGCAGATGCTGGGGTTGCCGAAGAGCTATTGAGGGGCGGCGCACCGGCGCCTGAATCACCGGTCGACCGGTGATTCAGGCGCTTGACAGCCAGTGCAACGCCTGTCAGGCAACCGAAGTGCCTGTCCGGTGTGACGCGTGTGACGGACGCGACGTCAGTTCGAGCGGCCCGCGCCGCCGGTACGGGCGCCACCCTGACCGCCACCCTGACCGCCACCACGGCGCCGCGAGCGCCCGTTGCGGTTCGCGGACTGGCCGTCGCGCGCGGCCGGCTTGGCGCCGTGACCACCCACCACCCCGCGGGGGCCGTGCTCCGCGTCCCCCCGCTGCACCCGGGCACCCACGAGGCCGTCGCG
>NZ_JBEGDJ010000068.1:0-19388 GCF_040191335.1 Nocardioides sp. YIM 152588
GGGGCCGGTGCGGCGACGGGGGCCGGCGCCGCGGCCGGAGCCGTCGGCGGGGGCGGTGCGGAGTTCACCACGGTCGGCGCGGTGGTGGCCTCGACCGTCGGCGTCGGCTCCAGCTCGGCCGCCGCGTCGTAGGAGACGGTCACGGGCCGGGGGTGCTTGCGCGGGTCGGCGGCGCCGCCGGAGGAGTACCAGAAGGCGCCGGTGCCCAGGCGCTCCATGGAGGAGACGAACCCCTGCGGGAAGGCACCCCAGTCGGGGCCGGAGGTCACCTGGACCCCGTCGGCGACCTCGACCCGGACGCCGGCGTAGGCCGGGGTGACGGTGAACCCGCCGTCGGCGCCGAGGTCGACGCCCGGCAGCGTCGCGACCCGGACCCGGTGCTCGGCGACCGGAGCCCACGCCGTCGGGTCGTCGAGGGAGGTGGCGTAGCCGCTGAGCAGGGCGGTGAGCGTGCCCCGGCCGTCGGCGACGGTCAGCACCGGGTCGGCGAGGTGGAAGAACGAGTAGCCGGAGTAGTAGAGGACGGTGACCTCGCCCTCCCAGGCGATCTCGGCGGTGCCCGCGGCGGCGTCCACCTCGCCGGTGCCTCCCGAGAAGACGAAGGTGTGGTTGCTGTCGCCGCCGACGCTGAGCCGCTCCCCCGCGCCGTCCGTGCTGAGGCCCGCCCACGTCGCGGGCCGCCAGCGACCGCCGTCCCACTTCTCGACGGCCACCTCGCCCGCGGCCTGCCGCCACGAGCGGCGCGGCAGCGCCTGGCCGCCGCGGCCCGGGTCCGGGATCCGGCCGGCGGAGAAGAAGTTGTAGGTGCCCGGCGCGTAGGCGGCGGTGTTGGACTCCAGGTTGATGCCCCAGCGCAGCGCGGCGTCCTCGACCGCGACCGGGCCGTCGGGGGTCGTCGTCGCCGTGGGCGCCTCGGTCGGCGTCTGGGTCGGCGTCTGGGTCGGCGTCTGGGTCGGGGTCTCCGTCGGGGTCTCGGTGGGCGTCCCGGTCGGGGCCTCCGTGGGCGTCCCGGCCGGGGCGCTCGTCGTCGGGGCGCTCGTCGCTGCGGTGTCCGAGGTCCCCTCGCCGGGCGCCGGGTCGGCGCCGTCCGTCGCCCGCGCGGGGGCCACCACGGTGCCGAGCCCGGTCAGCACCAGCACCAGGCCGAGCACGGCCAGTACGGCGGCCGCGGGTCGTCGCGCGTCACGCACCGGCGCTCACCGCCCGGCGCCGGAGCAGGAGCAGGCGGGCGAGCGCCAGCGCCACCAGCAGCGCGGCGCCGGCGAAGAACCAGGGCGCCAGCGCGTCGGAGCGGGCCTCCGTCCCCGCGGCCGCGGCGACCGGCTCGGCGGCGGCATCGGCCACGCCCGCCGGCTCGTCGGCGGCGGCCAGCGCGAACCGCACGACGGGCTGGTCCACGTCCTCGGCGAGGCCGTAGAGCCGCAGCTCGTGGGTGCCCGGCCCGAGGGTCGGCGGCACGGCGACGACGCCGGCGACGGTGCCGTCGGCGCCCACCACGAAGGGGCCGTTGGCCGAGGCGCCGTCGTCGAGGATCGCGGTCACCTGGGCCCCCGGGGTGAGGCCCTGGGCGCGGAAGGAGAGGACGTTGCCGACCTTCGCCGAGGTGCGGTCCACCTCCAGCGCGACGGGTCCGAGCCGCACCCGCCTGCCCGAGCCCTCGGCCCCCTCGGGGGTGGCCTCCACCGCGGCGCCGGCGGCGTCGCCCGCCTCCGCGGCGTCGGTCTCGGCCTGCGCTGCGGCGCCGGCGTCCCCGTCGTACAGGTCGGTGACGCGGACCGGCGTGAAGGTCTCGTTGGTGGCGTTGGTGACGCCGTGGGCGCCGACCGTGATGACGCCGCAGGTGACCGTGCGGCAGTCGACGCGGCGGGTGCCGCCGTCGCGGTCGACGGCGGTGAAGACCGCGCCCGGCACCGTGATCGTGGTCGACCACGCGCCGTTCGCCGACATCGCGCCGCCGTTGGCCGAGCCGGCGGTGTCGGAGCCCGGGAAGGCGACGTAGCGCTGGTACCCCTGGTTGTCCGCGGCCTCGCCGTCGGGGACGTAGAAGTAGTCGCGCCCGGTGGCACCGCCCTGGCTCGGCCGCCAGCGGCCGTCGACGGTGCCGAAGAAGACGTAGACGCCGCCGTGGCCGCCCTTGACCGCCTGGAACCCGCTGGCGGAGACGCGCAGCTCGGTCGCGTAGGTGGGGTCGATCGCGGCCGAGCCGGAGCCGTTGGCGACCGAGACGCGGGCCGCGGCGTCCGCGCGGGGCGCCGGGCCGACCACGGCGATCAGCGCGGCGACCAGGATCAGTACGACGGGGCGCACCCGACACCTCCTCGGACCGGGAGCACCACGGGCGTCCCGTCGTGGTCGATCACCCGGACCGGGTGCTGGTAGACCTCGCTGAGCAGCGGGCCCCGCAGGACCTCGGTGGGCGAGCCGTCGGCGCGCAGGCGCCCGTCGGAGAGCAGGCAGACGCGGTCGGCGTACGCGCCCGCGAGGGACAGGTCGTGCAGCACCACGACCACCAGCGCGCCGCAGCGGGCCTCGGCGCGCGCCACCTGGAGCAGCGCCTCCTGGTGCCGGATGTCGAGGGCCGCGGTCGGCTCGTCGAGCATCACGATCGGCGTCTCCTGCGCCAGCACCCGCGCGAACGACGCGCGCGACTGCTCGCCGCCGGAGAGCGTCGGGAAGAGCCGGTCGGCGAGGTGGTCGACGTCCGCCCGCTCCATCGCCGAGGCGATCACGGTGCGGTCCGCGGCGGCGCGCTCGGTGCGGTGCCAGGGGGCGCGGCCCATCGCGACCACGTCGCGTACGTGGAAGCCGAACGCCAGCGCCTGGTGCTGCATCAGCACCGCGCGGCGGCGCGCCAGGTCGCGCGGGCGGTGGTCGGCCATCGGCTGGCCGTCGAGGCGGACCTGGCCGGTCGTCGGCGCGAAGTCGCCCGCAAGCAGCCCGAGCAGCGTGCTCTTGCCGGCTCCGTTGGGGCCGACCAGCGCGACCAGCTCGCCGGCGTGCAGGTCGAGGTCCACCCCGCTCAGGATCGGTACGCCGCCGCGCTCGACGCCCGCGCCGCGCGCCTCGAGCACCGGCCGGGTCCGCGCGGCGCTCATGCCCAGCCCCCCGCCGTACGGCGCGACCGGCGGATCAGCCAGAAGAAGAACGGGCCGCCGACCAGCGAGGTGAGCAGGCCGATCGGCAGGTCGGCGTTCTGCACCGCGGTGCGCGCCCACAGGTCGGCGCAGACCAGCAGCAGGGCGCCACCGAGCGCGCTGGCCGGGATCAGCAGCCGGTGGCCGGGGCCCGCGACCATGCGGACCAGGTGCGGCACGACCAGGCCGACGAAGGCGATGATCCCGCAGAAGCTGACCGCGGCCGCGGTGAGCAGGGCGACCACGACGATCGCCACCAGCCGCAGCCGCTCCACGTCGACGCCGACGTGCCGCGCGGCGCGGTCGCCGAGCGAGAGCAGGTCGAGCGGTCGGGCCAGCGCGACCGCCGCCGCGACGCCGACGACCGCCAGCGGGGCCACGATCGCGACGGCCGACCAGCGGGTGCCGTTGAGGCTGCCCAGGGTCCAGAAGACGATCTCCTCACGCGCCTGCTGGTCGCCGAGGAAGAGCAGGAACGACAGCCCGGCGCTGGTCATCGCGTTGAGCGCGATGCCGGTCAGCACCAGGGTGACCACCTCCGTGCGGCCGCCGTCGCGGGAGAGCAGGTAGACCAGCAGCGTCGTGACCAGGCCGCCGGCGAAGGCCGCGGCCGCGACGGTCCAGGAGCCGAGCGCGGTGGCGTCGAAGACGATGACGGCGCCGGCCGCGACCGCGGCGCCGGAGGAGACGCCGACGACGCCGGGCTCGGCCAGCGGGTTGCCGAAGACGCCCTGCATCACCGCGCCGGCGGTGGCCAGCGCGGCCCCGGCGAGCGCCGCCATGGCGACCCGCGGGAACCGGACGCTCCACAGGGTCGCGTCGCCCTGCGGGTGGCTGGGCAGCGGACCGGCGTCGAGGCCGAGCCGGTGCAGCACCGAGCCGAGCACCTCGGCCGGCGGCACCGCGAGCTGGCCCGTGCCGGCGCTGACCAGCAGCGCCGCGACCAGCGCGAGCAGCAGGCCGATCAGCAGCAACGGGCCGCGGGCGGCGCGCAGCCGGCCGGCAGCCAGGCCCCGGGATGCCGGGGCGGCGGGGACGGCCGTCACGCGACGGCCTCCGGCGCGTAGACCGCGACGGCCAGCGCGTTGAGCACGTCGGCGCTCGCCGGCCCGTAGCCGAGGATCTGGGAGTCGGCCATGTCGACGAACCGGCGGTGCTCCCCGGCGGGGGTGTTGGCCAGCGCCGGCAGCCGCTCCAGCAGGCCGTCGACGCCACCGGCGGACTCCAGCCCCTTGGTCATCATCAGCACGAGCTCGGGCTGCGCGGCCACGATCGCCTCGTCGGTCACCGGCTTCACGCCGCCCCACTCGATCTCGTCGGCGACGTCGTAGAGGCCGAGCGCGTCGATCAGGGTGTCGGCGCCGGAGTCCTCCCCGAACAGGTAGTAGACGCCGGCCTGGCCGCGCACGTAGAGGAAGACGGTGCGCAGCCGGTCGGTCTCCGCGGCGGGTGCGACGCCGGCGATCTGCTCGGTCACCGCGGCGACCTCGCGCTCGATCCGCGTCGCCAGCTCCTCGCCGCGGGACGGTACGCCGAGGGCGGCCGCGACCTCACGGGTCAGCGCGGCGACGTTGTCGAGCCCCCGGTCGCCGTCGACGACCACGACCGGGATCCCGGCCTCGCGCATCTGCAGCACCACGTCCCACGGGCCGAGCGAGGTGTCGGTGATGATCAGCGTCGGGTCGAGCGACAGGATCGCCTCGGCGTTGAGGTCGTGGCCGTTCTGGGTGACCAGCGGCAGGTCCGAGGCCTCGTCGAACTGGGTCGAGACGTCGCGACCCACCAGGCTCTCGCCGAGGCCGAGGTCGAAGACGGTGCGCGCCAGCGTGCCGTGCACGTCCAGCGCGAGCACCCGGCTGACGTCGGTCACGGTGACCTCCGTGCCCTGGGCGTCGGTCACGGTCGCCGGGAGCCGCGGCGCGCCCGTGTCGGAGACCGGCTCGACGGCGGCGCCGGCGGGGACCGCGGTGACCGGGCCGTCCCAGGCGCGGGGATCGGCGAGCGGGGTGACCTCGTCGAGGGGCGGGGCCGTCGTACCGGTGGCGGTGGGGGTGCCGGCCGCCGGGGTCGTCGCCTCGATGCCGCAGCCGGCGAGCGCGAGCACGGCGGCGACGGCCGCGGCCGGCGTGGCGAGTCGGCGAAGGCCGCGCCGCGGGTGGGCAGCGGGCAACGATGGCAGCAACGACACGTCCGGACCGACCTCTCTCGGGCAACGCCCCGATCGAGGCGCGGCATTAGGTTAGCATCACCTTAATTAGTGCAGCCTTACCTATACTTTTTCCTGACGAAGTGTCATCATCTTGTCGACAACCTGTCAAGAAGTAGCCCAGACGGAGGCCGCCACCCATGACCGCACTCGCCGCCAGCGACGTCGTCCCCACCCTGTCCACGGCCATGCGCGACGGCTCCCGGGCCGAGCACGAGGCGGCCGAGAACTCCGCGTTCATGTCCGAGCTCCTCGAGGGCCGCCTCTCCCCCACCGCGTACGCCGACCTGCTGCTGCGCCTGCGCCGCGTCTACGCCGCGCTGGAGGAGACGACGCGCGCGCTCGCCGCGGACCCGCTGGTGGCACCGCTGCACGACCCGGCGCTGGAGCGGCTGGCGGCGATCGACGCCGACCTGTCCCACTGGGCGCCCGGCCGCGACGCCGCCGACGTGGAGTCGCCGGCCGCGACGGCGTACGAGGAGCGGCTGCGCGCCGCCGGCGCGTGGGGCGGCCTCCTCGTCGCGCACCACTACACGCGCTACCTCGGCGACCTGTCCGGTGGCCAGGTGATCGGCCGGCTGCTGGCCCGCACGTACGACCTGCCCGAGGGCCGGGGCGTGGCGTTCTACGAGTTCCCCGGCATCGCCAAGCCGAAGCCCTACAAGGACGACTACCGCGGCGCCCTGGACTCCCTCCCCCTCGGCCCCGGCGACCTCGAGCGCGTCGTCGACGAGGTGAAGGTCGCGTTCCGCCTCAACCAGGCCCTCTTCGCCGAGCTCGCCGCCGACCTGGACGCCTACCGCACCACCGCCTGACCCGCGAGCCGGGAGTGGGGGTCAGCCGAAGCGGTTGGCGATCCGCGTCAGCTTCGCCCGGTACGACGCCCAGTCGGTCTCGCCGGGGATGTTGGTGCGCCCCGGCAGCATGCCGACGGAGCCGTCGATCCGCTCCCGGATGACGTCCGCCTGACCGGCATGGCGGGCGAGGTCGGTGATCACGTGCACCAGCACCTGGTGCAGGACGACCTCGTCCTGCCCCTCCGGCCACCAGGGGACCTTCCCCGGGGCGTCGAGCGGCAGCTCGTCGATCGTCGCGTCGGCGAAGGCGGCGGCGCGCGCGGCGAGGTCCAGCACCAGGTCGCTGGGCTCGTCCTCGGTCGCGTACCAGTCCGCCTGGGGGTCGCCGGCGGCGATCTCGTCCAGCACCAGCTCCTCCGGGGTCGGCCAGTCGCGATCGAAGACCACCCCGAAGTAGCCGATCTCCACGTGCACGCAGTGCTTCACGATGCCGAGCAGGTTGTTGCCCGTGGCCGTGTGCGGCAGCCGCACCTGGCGCTCGTCGAGGCCGTCGAGCTTCCACAGCAGCGCCTCGCGGCACGAGCGCAGGTACCGGTGGAGGGTCGCCTTGGGATCGGTGGGATCCGCCATCGCCCCAGTCTGTCCCGATCGGGCGGGCGCCACCACCACCCCACGCCGACGTCAGCCCGCCGCGCTCGTCGCGCTCAGCCCGCCGCGGGCGCGAGGTGGCGGCGCAGGAACGCCACCGCGTGCCGCACGGCGGCCTCGTGGCACGGCTTGCCCGGGAAGAGGTCGAAGTGGTCGCCCGGGTAGTGCCGGACCTCGGCGCGGCCGGCGAACGCCGCCTTGGCCGCGGCCTGCGGCGGCGCGCTGCGGTCGAAGTCGGCGATCTGGACCAGCCACGGGCAGGTCATCCGCGCCGCGTCCTTGGCGGGCTGGCGCCCACCCACCTCCAGCACCACGTCGGCGGCGATCTCGTTGCGCCAGGTCGGGCCGGCGATCGACGTCAGGTCCTCCAGCGCGCCCGAGACGGTGAGCGCGCCGACCTCGCCGGGCCGGGCGACGACGGGGATCATCGTCCGCTCCCGGCCGAGCGCGCTGCCGACCCGGCTGCGGAGGCCGCGGACCGTGGAGCCGACCAGCTGGCCGGCCGTGTGGTGCTGGGCGGCGAGCCGGCCGGCGGCCCAGCCGTCCACCATCGGCACCATGGCCACCACGGCCGCGACATCGGGGCGTCCGGCGGCGGCGCTGATCACGTGGCCGCCGCCCAGCGAGTCGCCCCAGAGCACGATCCGGTCCGGGTCGACGCCGTCCAGGCGGGCCGCGGCGGCCATCGCGGCGCGCAGGTCGGCGAGCTGGCCACCGAGCGAGACGACCTGGCGCGGGGTGCCGCCGCTGGTGCCGAAGCCGCGGTAGTCGAAGGTCAGCACGTCGATCCCGGCGTCGGCGAAGGCCTCCGCGAACGGCGCCAGCCCGGTGTCGCGGGTGCAGGAGAGGCCGTGGGCCATCACCATCACCGGCCGGCCGCGGGGGCCCGCCAGCGCGTCGCTCCGCGCCGGGTAGTGGTCTGCCTCGCAGACGACCCCCTCCGAGGTGAAGGTCAGCGTGCTCAGGGCGGTCTCGGTCATCGGTTCCTCCCGCTCTCGGGCTGGTTCTCGGGCTGCTTCTCGGGCTGGGCGTCGGGCTGGGCGTCGGGCTCGCAGCCGTAGACGGAGCGCAGCCAGACGCTGGCCAGCGCCTCGACGTGCGCCACCCGCTCCGGACCGGCGCCGCGCGCGTGCCGCTCCAGCGCGTGGTTGTTCAGGTCGAGCAGCACCGCGGCCAGGGCGTCGGCATCGGCGCCGGGCGCCGCCCGGCCGGCCGCCCGCTCGGCGCGGATCATCGCCGCGACGCGACCGGCGAAGTCGGCCAGGCCGGCGTCCCAGGTCTCGCGCACGGACGGTGTCGTCGCCCGCGCGTCGAGCAGCGCGCGGTAGGTGTGCGGCGTGCGGTCGACGGAGTCGAAGAGGCGCTCGATCACGCCGCGGATCCGGGCCGCCGGGTCGCCCTCCGCGCGGGCCAGGTCCTCGGTGGTGGCCGAGGCCTCGTCGTACAGGTCGGCCATCAGGGCCATGACGGCGACGGCCTTGGACTCGAAGTAGAAGTAGAACGCGGAGCGGGAGACCCCGGCCCGACGGGAGATCTCGGCGACGTTGATCTCCTCCAGCGACCGCTCGCGCAGCAGGTCGTCGAAGGCGCGCACCAGCGCGTCGCGACGCGCGTCGCCGCGGCCGCCCGCGCGCCGGTCGACCAGGCGCGCCCAGTCCCGCTCCCCCGCCCCGGCGACCGGCTCCACCATCGCCACCGGGCTCACCGGACCCCGGCCCCGGCCCAGCCCTCCGCCCGGCGCAGCCCGGCGGGGATCTCGCGGGTGCGCAGGTCGTGCTCGTAGAGGAAGTAGTCGAGCTGCTGGGTGTGCCGCGGCCGCTGCACCATGTGCGCGGTGTACCGCTGCTCGTCCTCGGTGATCACCCGCTCCATCTCGGCCACCGACGGCGGGGCGTAGCGGCCGACGAGCCACGCCGCGACGAGCCGGGTCTGGCACTCCACGAACGGGAACAGCGTCGGCACGGCCTGCGCGAAGCCGACGAACGCGAGGTCGTCGAAGCCGGGCTTGAAGATCCGCTTGAACAGCCGGATGTGGTTCTCGGGTGCGCTGATCAGGTCGGGGTCGAAGAACGGGAACGTGATGTTGTAGCCGGTCGCGTGCACGACCACGTCGAACTCCTCGCTGGTGCCGTCGGCGAAGTGCACCCGGGAGCCGTCGAACCGCTCGATGTCACCCTTGGCACGCAGGTCGCCGGAGCCGAGTCGCAGCGGCAGCTCGACGGACTGCGTGGGGTGCGCCTCGAAGAACTTGTGGTTCGGGGCGGGCAGCCCGTAGTCCTCGGGGCGCCCGGCGGTCATCGGCTGCATCATCTGCACGAACTTGCGCTGCCAGGCGTACGGCAGGTGCGGCGAGGTTCGGAAGTACTTGTCCGCGGGCTTGCCGGCGAAGTACTTCGGCACGATCCAGGCGCTGGAGCGGGTCGAGATGACGACCTCGTTCTGCAGGGTCTTGCTGGACAGCTCGACGGCGATGTCGGCGGCGCTGTTGCCGATCCCGATGATCAGGATCCGCTTCCCGGTCAGGTCGTACGGCGTCCGCGGGTCGATGTAGGCGTGCGAGTGCATCGTCAGCCCGGTGAACTCCCCGGGCTTGTCGGCGAAGCGCGGGTCCCAGTGGTGGCCGTTGGCCACGACCAGCCGGTCGAACGTGCGCACCCCGGTGGCCTGGGTCTCCAGCTCCCAGCCGCCGCCCGGCAGCGGGCGCGCGTGCAGCACGCCGTTGCCGAACTCGATGCGGTCGCGGAGCCCGAAGGCGTCGACGTAGGAGTCCAGGTAGTCCTTGATCTGGGTGTGGTGCGGGAAGTCGGGGTACTCCTCGGGCATCGGGAAGTCCTTGAAGGACAGCTGGTGCTTCGAGGTGTCGATGTGCAGCGAGCGGTAGGCGCTGCTGTGACCGTTCGGGTTGCCGAAGGCCCAGTTGCCGCCGACCCGGTCCGAGGCCTCGAGGACCGCGAAGGGCACGCCGTAGTCGTCGCACATCTTCGCGGTGGTCAGTCCGCTGATGCCGGCTCCGATGATGGCCGTGGTCGGTGCGGTCACGGGGTCCTCCTGAGGGGCGGGGCCGGGGGCGGCGCCCGGCACTTCTTTGACAGGTCAACCGCTTGACAGATCGACGTGACGCCCGTCACGTTAGAACCTGTTCTAGACACGTGTCAACGACACCTGACAGGTGTCAGAAACGGCAGGAGGCTCGATGAGCGCAGCAGACAGGCGGGTCAGCGTGGTGGTCGGCGGAGCGTCCGGGCTGGGCCTGGCGACCGCCCGGCGGCTGGCCGAGGACGGCGACCTCGTCGTCATCGGCGACGTCGACGGCGACGGCGCGGAGCGCGCCGCGAAGGCACTCGGCGAGGACCACGAGGGATGGGCGGTCGACGTCACCGACGAGGCCGCCGTGCAGGGGCTCTTCGAGGGCGTCGCCGCCCGGCACGGCGCCCTCCACGGCCTGGTCAACTGCGCCGGCGTCAGCACCCTCTCCCCCGTCGTCGACCACGACGCGGCCGAGTGGCGCCGCGTCGTCGACGTCTGCCTGACCGGCTCCTTCCTGGTCCTCAAGCACGCCGGACGCCATGTCGCGGACGGCGGCTCGCTGGTCACCCTGGCCTCCCTCAACGCCCGCCAGCCCGGCACCGGGATGGCCGCCTACTGCGCCGCCAAGGCCGGCGTGGTCGCACTGACCGAGGTCACCGCCCTCGAGCTCGGCCGCCGCCGGGTCCGCGTCAACGCGGTCGCCCCCGGCCTCGTGGTCACCCCGCTGACCGCGCCCGCGATGGACATCCCCGGCGTGCGCGAGGAGTACGTCGCCAACACCCCGCTCGGGCGCCCCGGCCTCCCCGACGAGATCGCCGCAGCCTGCCGGTTCCTGCTCTCCGACGACGCCGCCTGGATCACCGGCGAGACGATGGACATCAACGGCGGCGCGCACCTGCAGCGCTACCCCGACCTGATGGGCCTCGTCACGAAGGCGTTCGCGTGAGCGCCCCGCTCGACGCCTTCGCCGGGCGGACCGCCGTCGTCACCGGCGCCGGCTCCGGGATCGGCGCCGCGCTCAGCCGCGCCCTGGACGCGGCCGGCGCGACCGTCGTCTGCGCCGACGTCGACGAGACCGCCGCGAAGGCCACCGCCGCCGGGCTCAGCGACCGCGTCCGCGCCGTCGGCCTGGACGTCACCGAGGCCGACCGCGTGCAGGAGGTGGTCGACCAGTTCGTCGCCGACGAGGGCCGCCTGGACCTGATGTTCAACAACGCCGGGATCACGTTCCTCGGCGAGACCCACGACCTGACGCTGGAGCAGTGGAACCGGATCATCGACGTCAACATCCGGGGCGTGGTGCACGGCGTGCACGCGGCGTACCCGGTGATGATCCGGCAGGGCGCGGGCCACATCGTCAACACCGCCTCCATGGGCGGCCTGATGGCGGCGGGCCTGATGACCTCGTACGTGACCACCAAGCACGCCGTCGTCGGGCTCTCGCTGGCGCTGCGCACCGAGGCGGCCGGCCACGGCGTCGGGGTGACCGCGATCTGCCCGGCCGCGGTCGACACCCCGATCCTGGACAAGGGCGAGATCGGCCGGTTCCGCGGCCGCGACTACTACCTGAAGGGTCAGGGCGTGAAGCGGCCGGTCGCCCCGGACCGCCTCGCCCGGGTCGTGCTCACCGCGGTCGCGGCCGACCGGCCGCTGGTGGTGGAGCCGGCGCAGGCGCGGGTGGCCTGGCGGCTCGGCCGCCTCTCCCCGACGATGGTGAACCGGATGGCCACGCGCTTCATCGACCGGCAGCGGGCCGGGGTGAGCTGACGCCGGGCGTCCCGAGCCGGCGCCGCAGCCCCTGCTCGCAGCCCGCCATCATGCGGTGGTGGTTCCAGCGCAGCACGGGGCGGGCCAGGACCGACGCCGCGGCCAGCGCCCCGCCGACCGACACCTCCTGGGCGAGCGCCAGCCGCGTCCCGCCCGGCGCGGGCGTCAGCGTCCACCGCACCCAGCCGTCGAGGTCGCCGGCCACGCTGACCTCCAGCGTCGGCAGGTCCCGCGAGACCGCCTCCAGCACCAGGTCGAGGGTGTAGGGCAGCGCCGAGCGGCATAGCACCCGGGCGGCGTCCGGGCCCAGCCGGGCCACGGCGCGCACCTCGGGCCACCAGGACGGGTACCCGGCCAGGTCCAGCGCCACGTCGGCGACCGCGCCCACCTCGGCCGGCACCGCCCAGGCGGAGGCGAAGCGGTAGCGGGCGCGCACGGACCCATGCTCGCCCACCGGTGGTTGAGGTGCGAGCGAAGCGAGCCCTGCCGGTGGTTGAGGTGCGAGCGAAGCGAGCCCTGCCGGTGGTTGAGGTGCGAGCGAAGCGAGCCTCGAAACCACCCCGGCGCTCCGGGGGCAGCGCGATCGTGCCGCACGGCGTTAGCGTGCCCCCATGACGACCCCCGACGTCGACGTCCTGCTGACCCGCGCCCAGAGCTGGCTCGCCGAGGATCCCGATCCGGAGACAAGGGCCGAGCTGAAGGAGGTGCTCGCCGCCGCCGAGGCCGACGACGCCGCCGCCGAGGCCGACCTCGCCGACCGCTTCCACGGCACCCTCGAGTTCGGCACGGCCGGGCTGCGCGGCGCGCTCGGCGCCGGCCCCAACCGGATGAACCGGGTGGTGGTCACGCGCGCGGCGGCCGGCCTGGCGGCGTACCTGGTCGACACCGGGGCGGAGCCCGGCTCCCCCGTCGTGATCGGGTACGACGCCCGCTACAACTCCGACGTCTTCGCCCGTGACACCGCGGAGGTGATGGCCGGCGCCGGCCTGCGACCGCTGCTGCTGCCGCGGCCGCTGCCGACCCCGGTGCTCGCCTTCGCGATCCGCGAGCTCGGCGCCGCCGCCGGGGTGATGGTGACGGCCAGCCACAACCCGCCGCGGGACAACGGCTACAAGGTGTACCTGGGCGACGGGTCGCAGATCGTGCCCCCGGCCGACGAGGAGATCGCGGTCCGGATCGCGGCGGTCGGCTCGCTGACCGCCGTGGCCCGCGCCGAGCCGGAGTCCACCGGCGGCGGCGTCCTCGGCGAGGAGGTGCTGGAGGCCTACCTGGCCAGCGTGGAGGGCCTGGTGGCCGACGGCCCGCGGGACCTGACGGTGGTCTACACGCCGCTGCACGGCGTCGGCGCCAGCCCGCTGCTCCGGGTGCTGACCGACGCGGGCTTCCCCGAGCCGCGGGTGGTGGAGCAGCAGGCCGACCCGGACCCGGCGTTCCCGACCGTGGCGTTCCCGAATCCCGAGGAGCCGGGCGCGATGGACCTCGCGCTCGACCTCGCCGCGCTCGCCGACGCGGACCTGGTGCTCGCCAACGACCCGGACGCCGACCGCTGCGCGGTGGCGGTGCCGGGGCCGGACGGCTGGCGGATGCTGCGCGGCGACGAGGTCGGTGCGCTGCTCGCCGACCACCTGCTGACGTCGGGCCGCACGGGCGTCTACGCGACCTCGATCGTCTCCTCCTCGCTGCTGGGTCGACAGGCCGCGGCGCACGGGCAGCCGTTCGCCGAGACGCTGACCGGGTTCAAGTGGATCGGCCGGCTACCGGACCTGGCGTTCGGGTACGAGGAGGCGCTCGGCTACTGCGTCGACCCCGCCCACGTCGCCGACAAGGACGGCGTCTCGGCCGCGCTGCTGCTGTGCGAGATGGCGGCGGTCGCCAAGGCGGCGGGCCGGACGCTGCAGGACCGGCTGGACGAGATCGCGGTCGAGCACGGCCTGCACGCCACCGACCAGCTCTCGGTCCGCGTCAGCGACCTGGCCGAGATCGGGGCGGCGATGGCCCGGCTGCGCGGTACCCCGCCGACCGAGCTCGGCGGGCAGCCGGTGACGACCACCGACGACCTCTCCCTCGGCAGCGCGGCGCTGCCCCCGACGGACGGGCTGCGCTACCGCACCGCGGGCGGGTCGCGGGTGATCGTGCGCCCGAGCGGCACCGAGCCGAAGCTCAAGTGCTACCTGGAGGTGGTGGTGCCGGTCGCCGACGGCGACGTCGCCGCCGCGCGGGCGAGCGCCACCGAGCAGCTGGCGGCGCTGCGGGCCGACATCGCGGCGGCGGCCGGCATCTGAGGCCGCCGGGGCCCGCGTCACATGCATTTCGGTCGCTTCCCCGGCCGGAACCCGACCAGGATCCATGTGACGCGGGGCAGGCGCCGCCACTTCGTCGCCAGCACCCCGCCGGTGTCACCATGGATCGGTGAGTGACTTCCTGGACCGGTGGCAGGCCTTCCGCGACGCCCGCGAGGCGCGGCTGCGGGACCAGCACGGCTACCTGTCCATCACCGCGCTGCACTGGCTGACCGACGAGCCGCAGCGGCTCGACGGGGTGCCGGGCGCCTGGTGGCAGGAGGGCGACGCCGTCCGCGTGCGGCTCTCCCCCGGCGAGTCCCTGGGCCTCGACGGTGCCGACCTCGGCTCCGGCGTCCACACGCTCGGCGCCGTGCCCGAGGAGGGCCGGACGGTCACGTTCGGGGACGCCGTGGCCGAGGTCGCCGACCGCGACGGCCGCGCGATCCTGCGCCCGCGCCACCCGGACTCGCCGCTGCTCGCCTCCTACCGCGGCACCCCCTGCTACGCGCCCGACGAGGCGTGGGCGCTGCCGGGCCGCTTCGAGCCGTGCGCGGGCGACGGCACCGGCGCCACCGGCGAGGTCCGCGGCGAGGTCGTCGTCGAGCACGCCGGCGCCGAGCACCGCCTGCTCGCCTGGTCCAGCGGCGACGAGCGGCTGTGGATCCTGTTCCGCGACGCGACGTCGGGGGTCACCACCTACCCGGCCAGCCGCCAGGTGCTGGTGGACCCGCCGGCGGCGGACGGCTCGGTGCTCCTCGACCTGAACCGGGCGATCAACATGCCGTGCGCCTACACCGACCACGTCACGTGCCCGCTGCCGCCGGCGGCGAACACGCTGCCGTTCGCGGTCGAGGCGGGCGAGCGGATGCCGGAGCAGGTGCTCGCCGGCGCCTGAGCCCTCCCGGTCGACCCCGCTCAGAGCACGCCGGTCACGACGACCACCAGCGCGAACCCCGCGAGCAGCGCGATCTCCGGCCACGCCCAGGTCCGTCGTACCTCGTCGCCGAGCGCCCACTGCTCGTCGCTGTCGGCCGGGATGCCGCGCTGGGCGCGGGCGTCGTCCGCGCGCTTCCGGATCCGGTTCTCCACCATCGAGCCGTACGACGGCGGGGCGCCGGGCCGGCCCTTGCCGCGCAGCTCGCGGGCGGACTGCCGGAAGGTGCGGTTGACCGCGGCGCTGACGTAGCGGCGCTCACCCACCCGGACGGCGGCCACCTGGTGCACCACCACGCCGGAGACCGCGGCCAGCGGCACCGTGACGGTGTCGAGGAACCCGCGCAGCTCCAGGTCCTCCCCGGCCACCCGGATCCGCGGGCGCAGGATCGCGGCCCAGATCAGGGTCGCCAGGAAGCCGCAGAGCGCGTAGCCCCAGAGCGGGAAGCCGGAGCCCTGCTCGACCACGCCGAGGACCACCACCAGGGCGACCATGGCCAGCCCGATCGTCCCGATCACCACCGAGCCGGAGGACCGGAAGACCTCCCCCTTCGCGCCGAGATCGCCACCCACGCCGAACAGCCTATGCTGGCTCGGGTGAGCACCACCGACCCCACCTCCCCCGATCAGCCGAGCGCCGCCGACGTCGCCGGGATGATCGACCACACGCTGCTCAAGCCGGAGGCGACCCACGCCGACGTCGAGGCGCTCGTCGCCGATGCCGTCGAGCTGGGCACCTACTCCGTCTGCGTCTCGCCCTCGATGCTGCCGGTCTCCGTGCCCGAGGGCAGCGACCTGAAGGTGGCCGTGGTCTGCGGCTTCCCCAGCGGCAAGCACACCTCCGCGGTCAAGGCCGCCGAGGCCGCCGAGTCGGTCTCCCGGGGCGCCGCCGAGATCGACATGGTCATCGACATCGGCGCCGCGAAGGAGGGCCGCTTCCACGCCGTGGAGGCCGACATCGCCGCGGTCCGCGCCGCCGCGCCCGCGCCGACCGTGCTCAAGGTGATCATCGAGTCCGCGGCGCTGAGCGACGACGAGATCGTCGGGGTGTGCCGGGCCGCGGAGGCGGCCGGCGCCGACTTCGTGAAGACCTCCACCGGCTTCCACCCCTCCGGCGGCGCCTCCGAGCACGCGGTGCGGCTGATGGCCGCGACCGTCCCGTCGCTCGCCGTGAAGGCCTCCGGCGGCGTCCGCACCATGGAGCAGGCGCAGGCGATGATCCGCGCCGGCGCGACCCGGCTCGGCGTCTCCGGCAGCCGGGCGCTGCTCAGCGGCGGCCCGGCCGGCGGCGGCTACTGAGGCTCAGCCGGCCTTCTTCTGGCGCTTCTCCTTCGCGATCCGCTTCCGCTCGGCCTTCACCACGTCGGGGTCGGCACCGCGGGTCAGGGTGGCCTCGATCTCGATCACGGCGCGGATCTTCTCGGTGTCCCCGAACGGACACTCCTCGGGCCCGCCGGGCCCGCCCGTGAGGTTCTCGTAGGAGACGACGGTCAGGCTGGAGCGAGAGGTCGCCACGTAGGTGTCGGCGAGCCCTGTCTCCGGGTCGGTCGGCCCGACAGGCCTGAACCGCCGCATCACCGCCGGGATCGAGCGCTCCTCCAGGACCACGGGCCCCGTCACCTCGTTGGTCACCGAGTCGACGCACTCGGCGTCGTACGTCGTCGGCTTTCCGCTGAGCTCCTGCACCAGCGCGCCACCCGTCCAGGTGAAGGGGTAGGTGCGGCCCGACGAGCTCTCGATCGTGCCGCCGCAGGCGACGGCCGTCTCGCAGTCCAGGTCGAGGGTCCAGATCCCCTCGCCCAGCGGACCGACGGGCTGGTAGCCGTCCCAGGTGGTCGAGGTGACCACCTGGCGCAGCGTGTACTTCCCGCTCGGCGCGGACGCGACGACCGGGTCGACCTCCTCGACGACCTCCTCGGCCTCGGCGTCGTCACCGTCGGCCCCGGCGTCCGCGCCCGGGCCCGCCGCGGAGGAGGCCACCTCGTCCGGGCCGGAGCCGACGAGCGCGACCGCGGTGAGACCGCCGACCAGCACCAGCAGCGCCGCGGCACCGGCGCCGATCGCGACCTTCCGCGAGACCCGGGGCCGGCCGGCGGCCACCGCGCCCGCGCCGGCCACCGCGCCGACGACGGTGCCGGCCGTGGCTCCACCACCGATCGGGACCAGCGTCGCCACCGCCGGCGCGACGAGCACGCCTACACCGGCCGTCGTCCACCACGCCGCTCCGTAGGTCCGCTCCGCCTCCTCCTCCAGCTCGGCCAGCAACGTCGCCGCGTCCGGCTGCCGGTCGGCGGGGGCGGCGGCCAGCGCGCGGGCCAGCACCGGTCGGATGCCGGGGTCGACGGCGCCCAGGTCGGGCGCCGCGTCGGGCGCGGCCGCACCGGTCAGCAGGTGCACCAGCAGCGCCGCGGCGGCGTACACGTCCGCGGCCGGGGTGAGCGCCTCGCCGGCCGCCGCCTCCGGGGAGCGGTACGCCGGCGTCGACCCGCCGACGCCGAAGTCGACCAGCCGGGAGGTCCCACCGGTGTCGACCAGGACGTTCGAGGCCGAGACGTCGCCGTGCACGACTCCGCGCCCGTGCGCGTGCGCGAGTCCCAGCAGCGCGCCCCGGCAGACGCCGAGCGCCTGCGCGGTGCTCAGCTCGGCGCCGGCGGCGAGCACCTCGGCGACCGTCGCGCCGTCGACCCACTCCAGGACCAGGTAGGCGGCATCCGGCTCCTCGACGAGGCCGTGCACGGCGACGACGTGCGGATCGTCCAGGAGGGCCAGCCGTGCGGCCTCCCGGCGCAGCGCGTCGACCGACTCCGGCGGTACCCGCTTGAGCGCGACGTCGCGCTGCAGGCCGACGTCGCGCGCCTTCAGCACCACGGCGGTGCCTCCGTGGGCAACCGTGCCGACCACCTCGTACCCGCTCACGCGCGCCGGACCGTTGCTGCCAGCATCCATGGGACACCTCATCTCCGTCGATGTGAGGGTGAGCGTGCTCCCCCTCCGCCGCCTCGGGAGCGTCGGTGCGCGCAAATACACCAACCGTGGGAGCGGTGGCCTAGCCGGGATGCGGCAGAATCAGTGCCCATGACCGCGCGCGTGATCGTCCTGGCCGGTCCCTCGGGCTCCGGGAAGTCACGCCTCGCGGAGCGCCTGGAGCAGGCGTACGGGTGGCCGACCCTGCGCCTCGACGACTTCTACCGCGATGCGGACGAGCCCGACCTGCCCACCATCACCGCCGGCGCGAACGCGGGCCTCGTCGACTGGGACCACCGGGCCACCTGGCGGCAGGAGGACGCCGTGGCGACGCTGCTCACGCTCTGCCGCGAGGGTCGGGCCGAGGTGCCGGTCTACTCCCTCGCGGAGAGCCGCCGCACCGGCACGCAGGTGCTGGACCTGGGCGGCGCGACGCACTTCTGCGCGGAGGGGATCTTCGCGCCCGAGGTCGTGGCGGACTGCCTCGCCCAGGACGTGCTGGCGGCGGCGTACTGCATCGCGCAGCACCCGGCGATCACCTTCTGGCGACGGCTGACCCGCGACCTGCGGGAGCGTCGCAAGGCCCCGCTGGTGCTGGTCCGGCGCGGCCTCGCGCTCGCCGGCGACCAGCGCCGGGTGGTCCGTGGCGCGGTCTCCGCGGGGTGCCGGGTCGCGACGGGGCACCAGGCGTTCCAGACCCTCGGCGTCCACGCCTCGCCGGCCGAGCCGGGCCGCGACCGCCCGTGACCGTCCCCGGGCCCCCGCTGCCCCGCGGCCTGGAGCCGGTCGGGGTCCTGGGCGAGGGCGGCTTCGGACTGGTGGTCCGCGCCCACGACCCGGCGCTGGACCGCGACGTCGCGGTGAAGCTGCTGCGGCAGGGAGGCCTGGTGCCGGGCGCCGTGGAGCGGACCATGCGCGAGGGGCAGGCCCTCGCGCGGCTGCGCCACCCCGCGATCGTGCGGGTCCACGAGGCGGTCCGGATGGGCAGCGACGTCGCCCTGATCATGGAGTACGTCGACGGCGGCGACCTCCACGCGCGGCTCAACCAGCGCGGGTTCGGCGTCGAGGAGCGCCTGACGGTGCTCGACCAGGTGGCCTCGGGGCTGGCCGCCGCCCACGACGCCGGGGTCGTGCACCGCGACCTGAAGCCCGGCAACGTGCTGCTGGCCGAGGGCCCGGCGGGGATCCAGGCCCGGATCGCCGACTTCGGGCTGGCCCGGCTGGCGCACGACGCCGCCGCCTTCCGCACCGAGTCCGGCGTCGCCGCGTTCACCCCCGGCTACGGCGCCCCCGAGCAGATGGTCGACCCGGACCACGAGACGCCCCGGATCGACTGGTACTCCTTCGGCGTGCTGGCCTTCCGGCTGCTGCGCGGCTCGATGCCGATGCCCGGGTCGCTCGCCGGCGCCGGCGAGGAGGCGTTCGCGCGGGCCCTCGACCTCGACCCGGCCGGACGGATCGACCCGCGCGGCCTGGTCGCCGAGCTGCGGCGGGTGCCGGTCGCGGAGTGGACGCCGGTGACCTTGTTGGCCGCCTTCAGGATGGTCTTGAGGACGTCGCGCCACGCGGGGCTGCCGAAGCCGATCTCGGCCGCGTCGTCGTTGCCGTAGTTGGAGCCGTCGGCCAGGTA
>NZ_JBEGDJ010000069.1:0-18891 GCF_040191335.1 Nocardioides sp. YIM 152588
CGGCGGCCTCGGCGGCGGCGGCCCGCAGCGCGGCGTTGAGCCCGCCGCCGGGATCGCCGGTCGTCTCGGCGCCGAGGCCGCGGAGCGTGGCGGCGAAGCCCTCGTCGTCGGTGGTCACCAGCACGTGCGCCACGCGGTCGGCCGCCAGTGCCGCCGCGACGGTGTCGGCCGCGAACGCGGCGGCCAGGCCCGGGCGGTCCGGCACGCCGACGAGCCGCGACTTGCCCGACCCCGGGGACTTCACCGGGACCAGCAGGACGAACGCGGACATGCCCGGCATCCTCCCAGCCGGTGGGCGGCTCCCCGGCCCGAGGGTCTCCAGGCGACCTCCACACGGTCTCCAAGGCGCCGGCCCCGCGCCGTCGCAGGGTGGTGGCATGACCAGGAACGAGACCCAGGACCAGACCTACGACGTCGCGGTGGTCGGTGCCCGTTGCGCGGGCTCCGCCACCGCCCGACTCCTCGCCGCCCGCGGGCTGCGGGTCGTCGTGCTTGACCGCAGCGAGCCCACGCGCGACGTCTTCTCCACCCACGGCATCGTGCGGCCCGGCGTGGTGCAGCTGCACCGCTGGGGCCTGCTGGACGCGGTGATCGACTCCGGGGCGCCCGCGGTCCGCGAGCTGACCGTCGGGGACCCGGAGTGGGAGCGCACGCTGCCGGTGAAGGCGCGCGCCGGGGTCGACCGGCTGGTCGCCCCGCGACGCTACGTGCTCGACGACCTGCTCGCGGGGGCGGCCGTCGAGGCGGGGGCCGAGCTGCGGACCGACGTCTCGGTCACGGAGCTGCTGCGCGACGGTGAGCGCGTCGTCGGCGTCGCCGGTCGCACCCGGGGCGGCGACCCGGTCCGGGTCCGCGCGCGGCACGTGGTCGGCGCGGACGGGCTCCGCTCGTCCGTCGCGCGCCTGGTCGGCGCGGAGGTCACCGCGTCGTGCACCACCGATCTCGCCGCGCAGTACGCCTACGTCGAGGGCGGGGCGTGGCGCGGCTACGAGTTCCACGCGGGGCACGACGCGTACTCGGGGGTCTTCCCCACCCACGACGACGCCGGGTGCGTGTTCGTGATGCGCCCGGCCCACCTGCTCGACGAGCGCCCGGCGCGCGGCGAGGACCGCGGGCGGGCCTTCCTGGACCTGCTCGGGGAGGCCGCCCCGCGGCTGGCCGCGCGGGTCGGCGACGACGGCCGCGTCGTCGGGCGCGTGCGCAGCGGCTCCCGGCTCCCGAACCACCGGCGCCGGGCCCACGGCCCCGGCTGGTCGCTGGTCGGGGACGCCGGCTACCACCGCGACCCGATCACCGGGCACGGGATCTCCGACGCGTTCAACCACGCCGAGCTCCTGGCCGAGGCCCTCGGCGGGTGGCTCCTGGGCGGTCGGCCCGAGCGCGCCGCGCTCGCGGAGTACGAGGCGGAGCGGGACGCGGTCTCCGCCGACCTCTTCCGGATCACCCGCGACCTGGCCACGCTGCCGCACGGCGCGCGCTTCGCCGAGCTGCAGTCCGAGCTGGGCGCGGCGCTGGACCGCGAGGCCGACGAGCTCGCCGCCCGGCCGACGCCGCCGGGACTCGCGGAGCCGGTCGCCGCCTGAGCGTGACGGGCGATCGCGGGCGCTCCGGCGCCGGTGGTGCCACGATGGGTGGCGTGGTCCTGATCCTGGCCGACGGCCTGGAGCTCGACGAGACGACGTTCGAGCTCCGGAGGGACGGGCGCGCCCTGCCGCTGGAGCCGCAGGCGCTCGACGTCCTCCTGCACCTGGTGCGCCACCGCGACCGCCTGGTGCCCAAGGAGGAGCTGATGGACGAGGTCTGGGGCGGCCGCTTCGTCAGCGACTCGGCGGTGACCAGCCGGATCAAGCAGGTACGACGCGCGCTCGGTGACGACGGCCGCACCCAGGCGCTGGTGCGGACCCTGCACGGCCGCGGGTACCGCTACGTCGGGCCGGTCGAGGAGGCGCGCCCGGCCGAGACGCAGGCCGCCCCCGAGCCCGTCCCCGTGCCCGTCCCCGTGCCCGTCGCCGCGCCCGCCCCCGCGGCCGCCCCGACGCCGGCCCGGCCACACGTGCGCTACACCGTGAGCGACGGCCTCCACATCGCCCACCAGGTCACCGGCGGGGGCGCGCTCGACCTGGTGATGGTCTCCGGCTTCATCTCCCACCTCGACCTGGACTGGGACGACCCGCGCCACGCGCACTTCCTGGACCGGCTCGGCGGGTTCGGCCGGCTCATCCGGTTCGACAAGCGGGGGACCGGGATGTCCGACCGGCCCTCCGGCGTACCGGACCTGGAGACGCGGATGCACGACGTGCTCGCCGTGATGGACGCCGTCGAGTCCGAGCGGGCGGTCCTGTTCGGCTACTCCGAGGGCGTCCCGATGTCGCTGCTGATGGCGGCGCTCCACCCGGAGCGGGTCCGCGCCCTGGTGCTGTACGGCGGCTCCTCGTGCCGCACCTGGCGGCCGGACTACCCGTGGGCCAAGCGGCCGGAGGAGCGGCGCGCCTACTCGGACCGGCTCGTCGCGACCTGGGACTGGGCGGGAGACATCCGCTACCGCTGCCCGGACAGCGTGGACGAGGCGATGGAGCGCTGGTGGGAACGGCGGATGGGTGCGGCGGCGACGCCGTCGACCGTGCGGGCACTGCTCGAGATGAACTCCACCATCGACGTGCGCCACGTGCTGCCCAGCATCGCGGCGCCGACGCTCGTGCTGCACCGGTCGGGGGACGAGCTGTTCGACCCCGCCGAGGCGGCCTACATCGCCGACCGGGTGCCCGGGGCGGTGCTGCGCTTCCTGGAGGGCCGCGACCACGTGCCGTGGGGCGACGCCGACCAGATCCTCGACGAGGTCGAGTCCTTCCTCGCCTCGATCCCCGAGCCGACGAGCGAGCGGGTGCTCGCCGCCGTCGTCTCCGTGGCGGGGACGGGCGCCGAGGCGCCGCTGGCGGCGCTCGCCGCGGCCGGCGGTCGCCCGCGCCGGCGGGCCGACGGCACTCCGGTGCTGCTCTTCGACGGGCCGGCCACGGCGATCCGGGCGGTGCGCCGCGCCCTGGCGGGCGGGGTCGCCCCGGGGGTGGCGGTCGGGGTGGCGATCGACGAGGTGCCCGTCGACGGCGGCCCGGTCGCGGGCGCCGGGGTCGACGAGGCGGTGGCACTGGCCGCCGGGGCGCCCGCCGGCAGCATCCTGGCCGACCCCACGGCGGCCGTGCTGCTGGCCGGCTCCGGGATCTCGGTGGAGACCAGCGGGTCGGCCGCCCGCGTGGTGGGCGCCTGAGCCCGGATCCCATCGGGGCCCGGGCCCCGACCTGTCGGGCGGTCGCCGTGGCCGACGTCACCGACCGGTAGCCTGCATCCTCGTGACGGTGCGTGATCTGACGGAGAAGCGGGGATGGGCGTTCGACGTCGGGGTCGTGATCCTCAAGCCCGTGCTGCTGGCGACGACCCGGCGGCGCTGGATCGGCGGGGAGAACCTGCCTGAGACCGGCGGCTTCGTGATCGCGCTCAACCACATCTCGCACCTGGACCCGTTGACCGCCGCGCACCTGGTCTACGACCACGGCCGGCTGCCGCGCTACCTGGCCAAGTCGGGCCTGTTCAAGAACAAGGCGCTGGGCACGTTCCTGCGCGCCGCGGGGCAGATCCCGGTCGAGCGGGAGAGCAGCGGCGCGGTCGGCGCCTACGCGGCGGCCGTCCAGGCGATCCACGACGGCAAGTGCGTCGTGGTCTACCCCGAGGCGACGATCACCCGCGACCCCGAGATGTGGCCGATGCGCGGCAAGTCCGGCGCCGCCCGGATCGCGCTGGAGACCGGCTGCCCGGTGATCCCGGTCGGCCAGTGGGGCGCCCACGAGATCCTGCCGCCGTACACGAAGAAGCCGCACGTGGTGCCGCCGCGCGAGATCACCATGCGGGTCGGCCCACCGGTCGACCTGAGCGACCTCGTCGACCGCGAGCGCGACGCGTCGGTGGTCAACGAGGCGACGGACCGGATCATGGCGGCGATCACCCACCAGCTCGAGCTGATCCGCGGACAGGAGGCGCCGGTGGAGCGCTACGACATGCGCGTCCAGGGCGACCGGTTCAAGCGGGGTCGCAAGTGAGCGGCAAGGTCGCGGTCGTCGGGGCGGGCTCCTGGGGCACCGCGTTCTCGATCGTGCTGGCCGACGCCGGCAACGAGGTCACCATGTGGGCGCGCCGCGAGGAGCTCGCGGCCTCGATCAACGACGCCCACGAGAACACCGACTACCTGCCCGGCATCGAGCTGCCGCACAGCATCGCGGCGACCAACGACCCCGAGCGGGCGCTGGCCGGCGCGGACACGGTCGTGCTGGCGATCCCGTCGCAGACGCTGCGGGACAACCTGCCGACGTTCTCGCCCTACCTGCAGAAGGACGCCGTCCTGGTGTCGCTGATGAAGGGCGTCGAGCTGGGCTCCCTGAAGCGCATGTCGGAGGTCATCGGCGAGGTCGCCGACGTCGGCCCCGAGCGGATCGCGGTGGTCAGCGGGCCCAACCTGGCCCGTGAGATCGCCCGCCGCGAGCCGGCCGCCTCGGTGGTCGCCTGCGCCGACGAGGAGGTCGCGCAGCGGTTGCAGAAGCGCTGCCACTCGCCGGCGTTCCGGCCCTACACCAGCGTCGACGTGCTCGGCTGCGAGATGGGCGGCGCCTACAAGAACGTGGTCGGCCTCTGCGTCGGCATGGCCGTCGGCCTCGGTTTCGGCGACAACACCACCGCCTCGCTGATCACCCGCGGCCTCGCCGAGACCGCGCGGCTGGCGATGAAGCTGGGCGCCAACCCGCTGACCCTGATGGGCCTGGCCGGCCTCGGCGACCTGGTCGCCACCTGCTCCTCGCCGCTCTCGCGCAACCGCACGTTCGGCGAGAAGCTCGGCCAGGGGATGACGGTCGAGGAGATCTACGCCTCCACCCGCCAGGTCGCGGAGGGCGCGAAGTCGTGCTCCTCCATCCGCGCCCTGGCGGCGCAGCACGGTGTCGACGTACCGATCGCCGAGCACGTCGACGAGGTCGTCGCCGGCCGGCTCTCGACGAGCGAGCTGATGGAGCGCTTCATCGCCCGCGACACCAAGGCCGAGATCGGGTAGGCCTCCTCCTGGCGCGAGTCGGCAGAAACTTTCTGCCGACTCGGCCCGCGAGGACGCGAGTCGGCAGAAAGTTTCTGCCGACTCGCGCTCGTTGTCAGAAGGCGACGCGGTCGAGCGCCTGGCTGAGGTCGTCCCAGAGGTCCTCGACGTCCTCGATCCCGACGGACATCCGGACCAGGCCCTCGGGGATGGTCGGCGACTCGGTCTTCCACCGGCGGCGCCGCTCGAGCATCGACTCCACCCCGCCCAGCGACGTCGCGTGCACCCACAGCCGCGTCGAGCGCACCATCAGGTCGGCCCGGTCGGCGTCGACCAGAACCGGGGCGACGACGGCGCCGAAGCCGGGGTAGCGGACCTCGGTGACGGCCGGGTGGTCGGCCAGGCGGCGGGCCAGCTCGGCAGCGTTCGCCTGGGCGCGCTCCAGCCGCAGGTGCAGCGTCCGCAGCCCGCGCAGGGCCAGCCAGGTCTCGAACGGCCCGGCGAGGTTCCCGGCGAGGTCGCGGCGCGACTTGAGGGCGGCGTACACCTCCTCGTCGGCGGTGACCAGGGCGCCGAGCTGCACGTCGCTGTGGCCGGACAGGTACTTGGTCGCCGAGTGCAGGACGATGTCCGCGCCCAGGTCCAGCGGCCGCTGGAGCAGCGGGGTGGCGAAGGTGTTGTCGACGACGACCCGGATCCCCAGCTCGTGGGCGGCGGAGGCGAGGGTCTCGATGTCGGCGATCTCCAGCGCGGGGTTGGTCGGGGACTCGAGCCACAGGATCGCGGTGTCCTCGTCCTTCTCCATCGCCGCGATCACGGCGGCGGTGTCGGTGACGTCGACCAGGGTCGAGCGCAGCCGTCCGCGCAGCTCGGCGTCGCCGAGCGCGACCAGGCTGCCCTGGTAGGCGTGGCGCGGGGCGATCACGGTGCCGCCCTGGCCGACCAGGTCCAGCAGCGTGGTGGCCGCGGCCATCCCCGAGCCGAACGTCAGCGCGCGGCCGCCCTCGAGCGCCCCGAGCGCCTCCTCGAAGGCGGTCCAGGTGGGGTTGCCGTAGCGGCCGTACTCGACGTCGCCGCCGGCCCGGTACGTCGACGCCATGGTGATCGGCGGGTTCAGCGGCTGGTCCGGGGCGTGCGGCGGGCGGCCGGCGGTCACCGCCACGGTGCTCGGTCGCCAGCCGGCGCCGGGGGCGGCGGGGGCGGCGGCCGGGGCGGAGGTGGAAGCGGGTGCCGTGGGCTCGGATGCGGGGGAGTCGTCGGCCATGGCTCAACGGTAGGGTCTGCCCCGATGAACGAGACCACCGGACCGAGCCCGACCCAGCGGACCCGCGTCGCCGTGGTCTTCGGCGGACGCTCCAGCGAGCACGCCATCTCCTGCGTCACCGCGGGGAGCGTCCTCAGCGCACTCGACCGCGACGTCTACGAGGTGATCCCGGTCGGGATCGCCCCGGACGGCCGGTGGGTGCTTGAGGCCGACGACCCCGAGCGCCTCCGGATCAGCGGCCCCGGCCAGCTGCCGGCCGTGGACGGCGACCGCCCCGGCGTCACCCTCGCCCGCACCGGCGCCGGCGCCGGGCTGACCATCAGCGAGCCGTCCGCGCCGCCGCGCGCGCTCGGCGAGGTGGACGTGGTGCTGCCGCTGCTGCACGGCCCCTGGGGCGAGGACGGCACCATCCAGGGCATGCTGGAGATGGCCGGCGTGCGCTACGTCGGCGCCGGCGTGCTGGCCTCCGCGGTGAGCATGGACAAGGCCTACATGAAGGTGGTGCTGGCCGCCGCCGGGCTCCCGGTGATGGAGAGCACCACGGTGACCGAGCGCGAGTGGCGCGCGGACCCGGACGCGGTGCTGGCCGGCGCCGCCGAGCTCGGCTACCCGCTGTTCGTGAAGCCCGCCCGCGGCGGTTCCAGCATCGGCATCGGCAAGGCGCACGACGCCGAGGGCCTGGCCGAGGCGATCGAGAACGCCCTCGTGCACGACCCCAAGATCCTGGTCGAGGTCAGCGCCGAGGGCGGCCGCGAGGTCGAGTGCGGCGTGCTGGAGACCCTCGACGGCGGCGTCGAGACCAGCGTCCCGGCCGAGATCCGGATCACCGGCGAGCACGAGTTCTACGACTTCGCCGCGAAGTACCTGCCCGAGGAGCACACCGAGCTCGACGTGCCCGCGCGGATCCCGACCGAGGTGACCGCCCGGATGCAGGAGCTCGCGGCGCGCGCCTTCCGCGCCGTCGGCGGCGAGGGCCTGGCGCGGGTCGACTTCTTCCTGATGCCCGACGGCTCGCTGGTGGTCAACGAGCTCAACACGATGCCGGGCTTCACCCCGCTGTCGATGTTCCCGCGGATGTGGGCGGCCAGCGGACTGGAGTACGGCGCCCTGGTGGACCGCCTGCTGCGGCTGGCGCTGCAGCGCGGCACCGGCCTGCGCTGACCGCCCGCGCTGCGGCCGCGTCGTGTGCCTGTGGCACCGTCATGCAGGGTTGTCGGGCACACGACCGGGCCGCGCTGCGGCTGCCCGGGTCAGACGCAGTCGGAGACCTGCTCGGTGTGCTCGGTGACCAGCGGCGCGAGCGCGGCCATCACGGCCGCCGCCGCGTTGGGCCGGTACTCGCCCGGCACCAGCACCTCGACACGCGGCCGGTTGGCGGCGGAGTAGATCGTGAGGTCGAGCGAGTCGTCCTCGTACTGCTCGTCGGGGATGTACCAGCCGACGTCGTTCACCAGCTCGCACTGGGAGCCGGCGGTGAAGCCGGGCGGCTCGCCGACCCCGCAGGTGACGACGATCGGCGGGTCGCCGTAGGCCGCGCCGGGGGCGTCGGCCGGCTCGCTCTCCACCCGCTCCTGCTCGGCCAGCGTCGCCGGGAGGTCGTCGGCGAACGCGGCGCAGGCGGCGGCGTCGTCCGCGTCGAGGTCCGGTACGTCGATCTGCACGGGGCCGCCGCACCCGGCGAGCAGCACGACCCCCAGGCCGGCCGCCGCAGCGGCCGGCATCCGTCGGCGCACCCTCAGATGTGGACGACCGGGCAGGTCAGCGTGCGGGTGATGCCCTCCAGGTTCTGCACCTTGGAGACCACCAGCTGGCCGAGCTCGTCGACGGTCGTCGCCTCGGCGCGCACGATCACGTCGTAGGGACCGGTCACGTCCTCGGCGAGGGTGACGCCCGGTACCTGCCCGACCTCGCGGGCGACCTCCGCGGCCTTGCCGACGTCGGTCTGGATCAGGATGTAGGCCTGCACCACCATGGGTCGCACTCCTCGAGTCGGGGGGTGGGGTCTTGGGCAACCTACTCCCGCGAGGTGTCGCGACGCACATCCCGCTGCCGCGCACCCCGAGCGGGCGGGTCCCTCGCGGGCGCCACGCGCCGATCTGGTGGGATGGGGTCATGTCGGACAGCGCTCCCCGGTCCACGCCCGTCCCGGGCTCCGCGACCCTCGCCGACCTCGGCGAGTTCGGTCTGATCTCCCGCATCGACGAGGTCGTCCGCGCCCTGGCGCCCGGCGACGACGTGCTGGTCGGCCCCGGCGACGACGCCGCGGTGCTGCGCGTCCGCAAGGGACACGTCGTCGTCTCCACCGACGTGATCGTGGAGGGGCGTCACTTCCGCCGCGAGTGGGCGGACGCGGTCGACGTCGGCCACCGCGCCGCGGCCCAGAACCTCTCCGACGTCAACGCGATGGGCGGTCGGGCGCAGTGGCTCACCGTCGGGCTCGCCGCCCCGCCGGACCTGCCCGCCTCGTGGGCCCTGGACTTCACCCGGGGGTTCGCCGAGGAGGCGGCGTCCGTCGGCGCCGGCGTCGTCGGCGGCGACATCACCGCGTCGGACCGGATCGTGGTCTCGGTGACCGTGCTCGGTGCGTGCAGCGTCTCCCCGGTGCTGCGCACCGGCGCCCGCCCCGGGGACCGCGTCGCGCTCTGCGGGCGGCAGGGATGGGCGGCCGGTGGGCTCGCCGTGCTCGGTCGCGGCTTCCGGTCGCCGCGGGTGCTGGTCGACGCCTACCGCCGACCCGAGCCCCCGTACGACGCCGGGCCGGTCGCCGCGGAGGCGGGGGCGAGCGCGATGATCGACGTCTCGGACGGCCTGGTCGCCGACGCCGGCCACCTGGCCCGCGGCTCGGGGGTGGTCCTGGACCTGCGCACCGACGCCTTCGACGTACCGGAGCCGCTGGTGGCGGTCGGTGCCGCGACGGGCGCGGACCCGATCCAGTTCGTGCTCGGCGGCGGCGACGACCACTGCCTGCTGGCCACGTTCCCGCCCGAGGTCGCGCTGCCCGAGGGGTGGCGCGAGGTGGGGGAGGTGCGTGCGGTGGACGACGCCGAGGGGCCGCGGGTCACCGTGGACGGTGCGGGCTACGAGGGCCCGGAGGGCTGGACCCACTTCTGAGCGCGAGTCGGCAGAAACTTTCTGCCGACTCGGCGCCGGGCCCGGTCAGTTTGTGCCGACTCGCGGGAAAACGCACAACGGGCCGGCAGCCGCTCGCGAAGGCTGGGTTGCGAGCGTCTGCCGACCCGGAGACGGATCAGCGAGTGATCAGGTCAGCGGCTGACCTTGCCGGCCTTCAGGCACCCGGTGCACACGTTGAGGCGCTTGGGGGTGCCGTTCACGACGGCGCGGACGCGCTGGATGTTGGGGTTGAAGCGACGCTTCGTGATCTTGCGCGACCACGGCCGGTTGTTTCCGAACGCCGGCTTCTTGTCGCAGATGTCGCACACGGCGGCCACGGTGACTCCTAGGAGATTGCGGTTTGATCAAGTCGGACAGCCCGAGAGGTGAGACCGGTGGTGGTCCCGTGACCGGCGCGCACGCGGTGGCGGCTCGCCGTGGCCCGCGGGTCGCGGGCCTGCTTCGGGCAACCGGAAGAGAATATCCGACTCCCGCCCCAGCGCCGAAATCCCGGAGGTCGGCACTAGGGTGACCCCCGATGGACGCGGGCATGGGCGAGCAGACCGGGCGGCGGGTCGACGCGGCGTCGACGCCCGGCCGTCCCGACGTCGAGGCGATCTCGCTGCCGGTGGTGCTCCGCTTCGTCGACGTCGCCGTCGACGCGCTGGCCGCGGCCCGCGAGGAGATCGACGCGCTCAACGTCTACCCCGTGCCGGACGGCGACACCGGCACCAACATGTACCTGACGATGGTCTCGGCGCGGGACGCGATCCGCGACGCCACCGACCGGCCCACGGGTGAGGCCCTGGCGGCGTTCGCCCGCGGTGCCCTGCTCGGCGCGCGGGGCAACTCCGGGGTGATCCTCAGCGAGATGCTCGGCGCGCTGGCCCGCCGCTTCGCCGACCCGGCGCCGACGGTCACCTACGCGGTCCAGGTCGCCGAGGCGCTCGACCAGGCCAGCCACGCCTGCTACGCGGCGGTCGGCGAGCCGGTCGAGGGCACGATGCTGACCGTCCTGCGCGCTGCGGCGACCGCCGCCGTCGAGGCGGCGGACCGGCCGGGGAGCCCGGCACGCGACGTCTTCACCGCGGCCGCCGCGTCGGCCCGGGAGGCGCTGGTGCACACCCCGGAGCAGCTGGACGTGCTGGCCCGCGCCGGCGTCGTCGACGCCGGCGGCCAGGGGATGTGCGTGCTGCTGGACGCAGCCGAGCAGGTCTTCGCCGGGCGCCGCCCCGCGGAGCGCCCGGTGGTGATCGGCCACCGGGCGCCCCCGGCCGGGGCACCCGTGCCCGTGCCGGCGCCCGCGACGGCCGACGGGGCCGGGGGAGACGCCACGGGCGCGGAGGCCGGGCCGGCCTACGAGGTGATGTACCTGCTCGACGCCGAGCCCGAGGCGGCCAGGCGGTTGCGCGCCCGACTCGGCGAGATCGGCGAATCGGTCGTGGTGGTCGGCGCCGACCGGCTCTGGAACGTCCACGTGCACACCGACGACCCCGGGCTGGCCGTCGAGTCGGCGCTGGAGGACGGCCGCCCGCACCGGATCCGGATCACGCACTTCGCCGAGCAGGCCGCCGGCGGCGAGTCGCACGCCGAGCCCGTCGCGGCGGCCCCGGCCCTGCGCCGCGTGGTCGCGGTCTCCGCCGGCCCCGGCCTCTCCGACCTCTTCGCCGAGGCCGGCGCGGTGGTGGTCGAGGGCGGGGCCGGGCGGCGTCCGTCGACCGGCGAGCTGCTGGAGGCGATCGCCGCCAGCGGCGCCCGGGAGGTCGTGGTGCTGCCCAACGACGAGAACACGGTCCGCGCCGCGCAGGCGGCCGCGACCACCGCGGAGGCGGACGACCCGCGCGGGATCCGGGTGGCGGTGATCCCCAGCTACGCCCAGGTCCAGGGGCTGGCCGCGCTCGCGGTGCACGACCCGGGGCGCGGCTTCGACCAGGACGTCACCGAGATGACCGCGACCGCCCGCCACGTCCGGCACGGCGCGGTCACCATCGCCGCCCGCACCGCGATGACCATGGCCGGCCCGTGCGAGCCGGGCGACGTGCTCGGCGTCATCGCCGGCGACTTCGCCGTGGTCGGGTCGAACCGGGTCGGCGTCGCGCGGGTGGTGCTCGAGCGGCTGCTCGCCGCGGGCGGCGAGCTGGTCACCCTGGTCGCGGGGGAGGACGGCGGCGACGAGCTGGCCGAGGCGATCACCGACTGGGTCGAGACCCAGCACCCGCACGTCGACGTGGTCACCTATCGGGGAGGGCAGCAGCGCTACCCGCTGCTGCTGTCGGTCGAGTGACGTGCCGAGCAAGAGCCGAGACGGCGCCCGAGTGAGGAGACAAGCACGGTGGTGATCACCCTCGACTCGCCGCTGACCGCGGTCCTGGGCGCGACCAGCCCCGCGAAGCGCAAGAAGTTCGAGACCGGCCTGGGGCTGCGCTCCGTCGGCGACCTGCTGCGCCACTTCCCGCGCCGCTACCTCGAGACCGGGTCGCTGAGCCGGGTCGCGAACCTGCGGATCGGCCAGATGCTCTGCGTGGTCGGCGAGATCGAGAAGTGCGCCACGCACACCTACCGCGACCGGCGCACCGGCCGTCCGGCGTACCGGGTGGAGGCGCTGCTGCGCACCGACGGCGCCCGGCTGACGATGACCTTCTTCGCCAAGAACCAGGGGACCGCGGCCTGGCACGCGCGCCGCGTCGCCGAGGGCAACCGCGGCGTCTTCCTGGGCAAGGCGGACCGGTTCCGCGACACCTGGCAGCTGGTCAACCCGCAGATGACGATCTTCGGGCTCGCGGACGCCGAGGACGGCGACGCCGACGCCCCCGCGGGAAAGCTGGCCGACGACCGGGTCAGCGAGGTCCTCGACTTCGGCAACCTCTTCCCCATCTACCCGCTGACCAAGGGCGTGGAGTCCTGGGACGTGGCGCGCGCGGTGAAGTTCGCCCTCCAGGTCGTCGAGGAGCTCCCCGAGCTGCTCCCCGCCGACCTCCGGGAGGAGTACGACGTCCTGGACATCGCCCAGGCCTACGACTGGGTGCACCGGCCCGAGCACCGCGACCAGGTGACGCGGGCGCTGCACCGGTTCCGGTTCGAGGAGGCGCTGATCACCCAGCTCGTGCTGGGCCGGCGCCGCCGCGCGACCCGCGCCCTGGGCGCCACCGCCCGCACCGGCGACCGGGGCGGGCTGCTCGCCGCCTTCGACGCCACGCTGCCGTTCACGCTCACCGCGGGGCAGACCGAGGTCGGGGAGCACATCGACGCCGACCTGGCGCAGACCCACCCGATGAACCGGCTGCTCCAGGGCGAGGTCGGCTCCGGGAAGACGCTGGTCGCGCTGCGGGCCATGCTGCGGGTGGTCGACTCCGGCGGCCAGGCCGCGCTGCTGGCACCGACCGAGGTGCTCGCCCAGCAGCACTACCGCTCGATCACCGCGATGCTCGGCGACCTGGCGGTCGGCGGCCTGTTCGGCGCCGCCGAGGGCACCTGCGTGGAGCTGCTCACCGGCTCGATGACCAAGACCCAGCGCACCGGCCCGCTCTCCCGGGTGGCCAGCGGCGAGGCCGGGATCGTGGTCGGCACCCACGCGCTGCTGCAGGACCAGGTGATCTTCGCCGACCTGGGCCTGGTGGTGGTGGACGAGCAGCACCGGTTCGGCGTGGAGCAGCGCGCGGCGCTGACCGAGAAGGCGTCGGCGCCGCCGCACCTGCTGGTGATGACCGCGACGCCGATCCCGCGCACGGTGGCGATGACCGTCTTCGGCGACCTGGAGACCTCGACCCTGTCGGAGCTCCCGGCCGGCCGCGCGCCGATCCAGTCCAACGTGGTGGCCCTGGCCGACCACCCGGCCTGGTTCGAGCGGGTCTGGGCGCGGGTCCGCGAGGAGGTCGAGAAGGGCCACCAGGTCTACGTGGTCTGCCCGCGGATCGCCGGCGACGAGGCGGAGGCCGACCAGGTCGAGTCGGTCGACGTCGACGAGAACGGCGAGGCGGTCGCCCGGCCGGCGAGCGCCGCGAGCGTGGAGGACGTGCTGGCACGCCTCACGGCCGGCCCCCTGGCGGGGCTGCGGCTGGCCGGCCTGCACGGCCGGCTCCCCGCCGACGAGAAGGACGCCACGATGCGCTCCTTCGCCGCCGGCGACGTCGACGTACTGGTCTCCACGACGGTGATCGAGGTCGGCGTCGACGTGCACAACGCCACCGCGATCGTGATCCTCGACGCCGACCGGTTCGGCGTCTCCCAGCTCCACCAACTGCGCGGCCGGGTCGGCCGCGGCGGCCTGCCCGGGCTGTGCCTGCTGGTCACCCAGGCCGAGGCGGAGTCCCCGGCCCGCGAGCGCCTGGACGCCGTCGCGTCGACGACCGACGGCTTCGTGCTGAGTCGGATCGACCTGGAGCAGCGGCGCGAGGGCGACGTGCTGGGCGCCTCGCAGGCGGGGCGGCGCTCCAGCCTGGAGAACCTCCGGGTGCTGCGCGACGAGGACACCATCGTCGAGGCCCGCGCCGCCGCGGAGGGGCTGCTGGAGGCGGACCCGACGCTGGGCGGGGTGCCCGGCCTGGAAGCCGCGGTGCGGGAGCTGGAGATCAGCGCGCACGCGGACTTCGTGGAGATGTCGTGACCCGGATCATCGCCGGCCGCGCCCGCGGCCGCCGGCTCGCGACGCCGAAGGGCGACGCCACCCGGCCGACCAGCGACCGGGTGCGGGAGTCCCTCTTCTCCGCGATCGAGTCGCTGATGGGCACCCTGGACGGCCTGCGCGTCCTGGACCTGTACGCCGGCTCGGGGGCGCTCGGCCTGGAGGCCTGGTCGCGGGGGGCGGCCGCCGTCACGCTGGTCGAGTCGGACAAGCGGACCGCCGCGCTGGTCCAGGCCAACGCCCGCGACCTGGGCTGCGACGCGGCGCGGGTGCACGCCCGGACCGTCGGCGGGTTCCTCGCCGAGCCCCCGCCGGAGCCGTACGACGTCGTGGTCAGCGATCCGCCGTACCCGCTCACGGAGGCGCGGCTGGCCGAGGACCTCGCCCTGCTGAGCGCGCCCGGCTGGCTCGCGCCGGAGGCGCTGGTGGTCGTCGAGCGGTCCAGCCGCAGCCCCGAGCCGACCTGGCCCGACGGGCTGGCGCCGCTGCCGGGCAAGCGGGGGGCGCGCAAGTACGGGGAGACCACGCTGTGGTTCGCGGAGCCGGTGCTCGCCGCCCCCGGGGCCGACCGATAGCGTCTGCGCCATGACCCGAGCCGTGTGCCCCGGATCCTTCGACCCCGTGACCAACGGGCATCTCGACATCTTCCGGCGGGCCGCCTCCCTCTTCGACGAGCTGATCGTCGCGACCGGGAGCAACCCGTCGAAGAACCGGCTGTTCGACCCCGAGGAGCGGTTGGAGATGCTTCGCGAGGCGTGCGTCGACCTGCCGAACGTGACCGTGATGGGCTTCTCGGGGCTGATCGTCGACTTCTGCCGGGACATGGGGGCCCAGGCGATGGTCAAGGGGCTGCGTGGCGGCAACGACTACGAGTACGAGCTGCCGATGGCGCAGATGAACGCCCACCTGACCGGGGTCGAGACCGTCTTCATCCCGACCACCGCCTCGCTGGGCTACGTCTCCTCCAGCCTGGTCAAGGAGGTGGCCGCGCTCGGGGGCGACGTCTCCGAGCTGGTGCCGCCCGCCGTGCACGAGCGGTTGACCGCCCGGCTGGCCGCCCGTGACGGCGGCGCGGCGTGACGGCGGCCGGCGCGCGCCGGGAGGGGCCACCGGGTTTTGCCGCTGCTCTCCCGCGCCACTACGATTGTCCCGATTTGTTGTGCCCGGACCTGGAAGTGAACCCCTGACTGCCCTGGACCCGAGAGCGCCGCTCGTGCTCGACACTCGCGAGCTCGGTCGCCGTGCGGGGTCCCAGACAGAGGTGTCGCGGACGGTTCCGGCCCCGGCAGATCTCGGTATCGAAGTCCTTTCCGTTCCCGAGGGAGCGCCGGTCGAGCTCGACCTGCGTCTCGAGGCGGTCATGGAGGGCGTGCTCGTCACCGGTGAGGCCTCGGCCGAGCTGGTCGGGGAGTGCGTGCGGTGCCTGGACGAGATCCGCGACGACCTCGCGGTGAACTTCCAGGAGCTGTTCGTCTACGACGACTCCCGTGACTACCACCCCGGTAGCGAGGAGGAGGACGAGACCAACGTGGTCCAGGACGACCTGATCGACCTGGAGCGCGTACTGCGGGACGCGGTGGTGCTGGCACTGCCGTTCCAGCCGCTGTGCAGGGAGGATTGTCCCGGGTTGTGCCCCGAGTGCGGGGTGCGCCTGGCCGACGATCCGGACCACGCACACGAGGCTGCGATCGACCCGCGCTGGGCGGCCCTCGCCCAGCTCGACAAGGACTCCACCGCTGACGGCAGCGGTGAGGATTAAGCAACGAGGAGAAGACAGTGGCTGTTCCGAAGCGGAAGATGTCGCGCAGCAACACGCGGCACCGTCGCTCGCAGTGGAAGACGGTCGCCCCGGCTCTGGTGACCTGCGCCAACCCGGCCTGCGGCGCCAAGCACCTCCCGCACCGCGCGTGCGGCACCTGCGGCCAGTACGGCGCCCGCGCCGAGCGTCGCCAGGTTCTCTGATCCTGACGTAGGACTCGGCATCACCGCCTACGGCGAGCTGCGGCGAGCGCTCGGGGACCCGGAGCTGGACCCCGAGCTGCTCGACCGCGCGCTCACGCACCGCTCGTACGCGTACGAGAACGGCGGGCTGCCCACCAACGAGCGCCTGGAGTTCCTCGGGGACTCCGTGCTCGGCGTGGTGGTCACCGAGACCCTCTACCTCAGGCACCCCGACCTCCCGGAGGGCCGGCTGGCCAAGCTCCGGGCGGCGGTGGTCAACGCCCGCGCTCTCGCGGGCGTGGCCCGCGACCTGGAGCTGGGTCAGCACATCAAGCTCGGCCGCGGTGAGGAGACCACCGGCGGCCGCGACAAGGCGTCGATCCTGTCCGACACCGTCGAGGCGGTGATCGGCGCGATCCACCTCAGCGGCGGCATCGAGGTGTCCTCCCGCGTGGTGCACCTGCTGTTCGACCCGCTGATCGAGGCCGCCTCCGCGCTGGGCGCCGGCCTGGACTGGAAGACGTCGCTGCAGGAGCTGGCCGCCGAGCACAACCTCGGCGTGCCGGAGTACGTGATCGAGGACGAGGGCCCCGACCACCAGAAGACCTTCACCGCGCAGGTCCGCGTCGGCGAGCGCCTCTACGGCAACGGCACCGGCCGCTCCAAGAAGGAGGCCGAGCAGGGCGCCGCCGAGACGGCGTACGGCGAGATCGTCGCCGCGCTCGGCGACTCCGACTCCGCCGCCGTCGCCGACTGAGCCCGGCCGTTGCCCGAGCTCCCCGAGGTCGAGGTCGTCCGCGCCGGCCTCGAACGTCACGTCGTCGGCGCCACGATCGCCCTGGTCGACGTCCTCCACGAGCGCCCCGTGCGCCGCGACCCCGGTGGCGCCTCCGGCTTCGCCGCCGCCCTGACCGGGCGCCGCATCGAGGCGGCCCGCCGCCGCGGCAAGTACCTCTGGCTGCCGCTGGACAACGGCGACGCGCTGCTGGCGCACCTCGGCATGAGCGGCCAGATGCTCGTGCAGCCCGCGGGCGCCCCGCCCGAGCGGCACCTGCGGGTCCGGTTCGCGCTGTCGTTCCCGCCGGGGTCCGCCCCGGCCGGGGGCGTCCCCGCCGGTGAGCTGCGCTTCGTCGACCAGCGGATGTTCGGCGGCCTCTCGGTCTCGCCGGGTGGCGCCGACCTGCCGGCGGAGATCGCGCACATCGCCCGCGACCCGCTCGACCCCGAGTTCGACGACGCGGCCTTCGTGGCGCGGGTGCGCCGGCGTACCTCCGGCGTCAAGCGGCTGCTGCTCGACCAGGGCCTGATCTCCGGGGTCGGCAACATCTACGCCGACGAGGCGCTGTGGCGGGCGCGGCTGCACGGCGAGCGCCCCGGCGACCGGCTGCGGCCGGTCCAGGTCCGCGAGCTGCTCGGCCACGTCCGCGACGTGATGACCGCGGCGCTGGCGCAGGGCGGGACCTCCTTCGACGCGCTCTACGTCAACGTCAACGGGCAGTCCGGCTACTTCGACCGGTCGCTGCACGCCTACGGGCGCGAGGGGGAGGCCTGCGACCGCTGTGGTCGGCCGATCCGGCGGGTGGCGTTCATGAACCGCTCCTCCTACTTCTGCCCGGGCTGCCAGCCGGTGCCCCGGACCCGCCGTCGCGTTTGACCGGAGGCGGCCGAGGTGGGACTCTTGGAGACGGCCCTTGTTCCCAGGGTCCGTCGCTCTCGAACCGGAAGGCTCTCTCCATGGCCAAGGCGCTGATCGGGCACCTGAACAGCGACCTCCGCGACCCTCGTCTCGCCGTCGAGAACGCCCGGCTGCGCAACCGGGTCGCCGAGCTTGAGTCCCTGGTCCTCCGTCTCTCTGAGGAGAACGACCGGCTGATGGCCGCCCGCGCGGCCGAGCTGCTGGCCGATCCGCAGGAGATGCAGCCGGCCTGAGGCCGCTCGTCCCGCCGCCGCACCCGCCGGCGGCCCTCCTTCGCGCGCCCACGCGGCGCGACCCGGCTCGCTGAGCCCTCGCCCGGCCCCGCGCCGGGCCCATCCTGCGTCTGCTGCCGCCCGCCCGGGCCCGTTCTGTGTGAGGTCCTGCGGTGAGTCCCGCGACGAGCCCCTCGGCGAGCCCTGTCACGTCCCTGGTCGACCGCGTGCTGCCCGCCCGCCTGGGTGCGGGCTTCCGCTGGCTGCTCGCGTCCAGCCTGACCACGAACCTCGGCGACGGCATCGCGCTGGCCGCCGGCCCGCTGCTGGTCGCCTCGCAGACCCGATCCCCGCTGCTGGTGTCGATGGCGGTCCTGTGCCAGCAGCTGCCGTGGCTCCTCTTCGGCCTGTACGCCGGCGCGATCGCCGACCGCGTCGACCGACGCCGGCTGATGATGGCCGCCAACCTGCTGCGCGCCCTCGTGGTCACGGGTCTGTGCCTGACGATCGTCACCGGGTGGGTCGACATCACGCTGGTGCTGGTCGCGGTCTTCCTGGTCGGCACCGCCGAGGTCTTCGTGGACACCGCCGCCGGCACCCTGCTGCCGATGATGGTCCCGAAGGCCGACCTCGGCATCGCGAACGCCCGGATGCTCGCGGGGGTGATCACGCTCAACCAGCTTGCCGGGGCGCCGATCGGCGCGGCGCTGTTCGCGGTCGGCGCGGCGGCGCCCTTCGGCGTGCAGGCGCTGTGCATCCTGGCCGGCGTCGTCCTGGTCTCGCGGATCCGGGTGGCGGGTCCGCCCCGGGTCGAGGGCGCCGGGCCGACGGCCCGCAGCCACGTGCGCCGCGACATCGCCGAGGGGCTGCGCTGGCTGTGGGGCCACGCGGCGGTGCGCACGCTGACCCTGGTGATCCTGGCCTTCAACTTCACCTGGGGCGCCGCGTGGTCGGTGCTGGTGCTCTACTCCCTCGACG
>NZ_JBEGDJ010000070.1:0-18778 GCF_040191335.1 Nocardioides sp. YIM 152588
GGCTCGGCCCGGGCAGCGGCGCAGGTGGCTGCCGCCGTACGGACCCTGCGGGAGGGCGAGGAGGCGGCACGCGCGCGGCCCGCGTCGGCGAGCACCCCCGGCGGCGCGTCCTCCGCGCTGCGCGACGCCATCGAGCGGCGCGGGCTGGTGCAGATCGGCTTCACCGACAGCCAGGGGGTGATCGTGGAGCGCGAGGTGGTCCCGCTGCTGGTCGAGGGCGGACGGCTGACCGCCCGCGACGCCGGGGCCGGCGACGACGACCCCGACGCGGAGCGCAGCTACCCCCTGCACCGGATCAGCCGCGTCGTCCCCCTCTGAGCGCGAACAGGGGCTCGGGGCACACCGAACCGGGGCTCGGGGCACGCCGAGCAGGGGCTCGGGGCACGCCGAACCGGGGTTCGCGGCGGCGCACTGCCGGTTCGCGCTGCCCCAACTGCCGGTTCGCGCTGCCCCAACTGCCGGTTCGCGCTGCCCCAACTGCCGGTTCGGCACGCCCCAACTGCCGGTTCGGCACGCCCCAGCCCCCGGTTCGCGCTGCCCCCACCCCCGGCTCGCGCTGCCCCCACCCCCGGCTCGCGCTGCCCCCACCCCCGGCTCGCGGTTCGGGGAGGGCGCGGGGGCGCCCGTAGAATCGTTCGGTGACCGACGGACCCCTCATCGTGCAGTCCGACAAGTCCCTCCTTCTCGAGGTCGACCACCCGCAGGCCGCCGAGTGCCGCAAGGCGATCGCGCCGTTCGCGGAGCTGGAGCGCAGCCCCGAGCACATCCACACCTACCGGCTCACGCCGCTGGGCCTGTGGAACGCGCGGGCCGCGGGCCACGACGCCGAGCAGGTGGTGGACACGCTGCTCACCTTCAGCCGGTACGCCGTCCCGCACGCGCTGCTGGTCGACGTCGCCGAGACGATGGCCCGCTACGGCCGGCTGCGGCTGGAGAAGCACCCCACCCACGGCCTGGTGCTGGCCTCCAACGACCGCCCGGTCCTCGAGGAGGTGCTGCGCGCCAAGAAGGTCGCCGGCATGCTCGGCGCCCGCGTCGACGCCGACACCGTCGCCGTCCACCCCTCCGAGCGCGGCAACCTCAAGCAGGCGCTGCTCAAGCTCGGCTGGCCGGCCGAGGACTACGCCGGGTACGTCGACGGCGAGGCCCACCCGATCGAGCTGGCCGAGGACGGGTGGGCGCTGCGCGACTACCAGCGCGACGCCGCGGAGTCGTTCTGGCACGGCGGCTCGGGTGTCGTCGTGCTGCCGTGCGGCGCCGGCAAGACGATCGTCGGCGCGGCCGCGATGGCGCACGCCCAGGCGACCACGCTGATCCTGGTCACCAACACCGTCAGCGCGCGGCAGTGGAAGGACGAGCTGATCCGCCGCACGTCGCTGACCGCGGACGAGATCGGCGAGTACTCCGGGACCGTCAAGGAGATCCGGCCGGTCACCATCGCGACGTACCAGGTGGTGACGACCCGCCGGAAGGGCGTCTACCCGCACCTGGAGCTGTTCGACGCCCGCGACTGGGGCCTCATCGTCTACGACGAGGTGCACCTGCTGCCGGCGCCGATCTTCCGGATGACGGCCGACCTCCAGGCGCGGCGCCGGATCGGGCTGACCGCGACGCTGGTCCGCGAGGACGGCCGCGAGGGCGACGTCTTCTCGCTGATCGGCCCGAAGCGCTACGACGCCCCGTGGAAGGACATCGAGGCGCAGGGGTGGATCGCCCCGGCCGACTGCGTCGAGGTGCGCGTCACGCTGCCGGAGGCGAGCCGGCTCACCTACGCCACCGCCGAGGCCGAGGAGCGCTACCGGCTCGCCGCCTGCACGCCCGAGAAGGTGGGGGTCGTGCGCGACCTCGTCGCCCGGCACGCGGGGCAGCCGACGCTGATCATCGGCCAGTACCTGGAGCAGATCCACGAGCTGAGCGAGAAGCTCGACGCGCCGATGATCACCGGCGAGACCTCCGTCAAGGAACGGCAGCGCCTCTTCGACGCCTTCCGCGCCGGGGGGATCGGCCTGCTGGTGGTCTCCAAGGTCGCCAACTTCTCGATCGACCTGCCCTCGGCGGAGGTCGCGATCCAGGTCTCCGGCTCCTTCGGCTCCCGTCAGGAGGAGGCCCAGCGCCTGGGCCGGCTGCTGCGTCCCGGCGACCCCGGCCCCGACGGGGAGCGGAAGGTCGCGCACTTCTACACGCTGGTCTCCCGCGACACCGTGGACGCCGACTTCGCCGCGAATCGGCAGCGGTTCCTGGCCGAGCAGGGCTACGCCTACCGGATCGTGGACGCCGACGAGCTGGGCGTCTGACTAGAGGATGCAGGTCCGGGTGCCGCGGAACGTCGGCGCGGGCGGCGCCTCGACGGTGCGCTCGCGCCCGAGCGAGCGCACCGTGAACGTCGGCCACACCCACATCCGACCCTGATCGGTGCAACCCTTCGGGCGGTACTTGACCGCCACCACGATGGCGGTCTCGCCGCCGGCCTCCACCTCCACCGACCCCGTCCACACGGCGTCGAGGTCGCTGCTGGGGTCCGGGCGGCGGTACTCCACCGGGACCACCTTCCACTCGGCCCGGGCACCGGGCCCGCCGACCGGGTAGGTCAGGCCGGTGACCGTGACGTCGCGGTCGCCGGGGTTGACCACCCAGTAGGGGATCTGGCACGACATCCCGGGTCGCAGCGGGATCATCGGCCGGAAGTGGTCGCCGCTGCGGTCGACCTCCACCCCCACGCCCGAGCAGGTCGGCGCCCCCGGCTCGATCCGGACGCCGGCCATCGAGTGGGCGCTCATCGAGCGCCACCCCACGAACAGCGTGACCGCGGCCAGGGCCGTCGCGACGGCGAGAGCAGAACGTAGTCGGATCCCCATGCGGCCGGAGGATGGCAGACCGCGGCGGGACGCGTGCGCCGTTCCCGCGCACCTCACCCCAGGTTCGTCACACCTCGACCGTGCCACCGCTGCGCCAGTAGACGTTGTTCTCCCGGGTCAGGAAGCCCTCCTCGACCAGGTAGCGGCGCAGCGCGGCGTGGTCGTCGTGCACCCGCTTGAGGATCGCGTCCACCTCCCGCTCGGGGTAGGTGCGACCGGGCTCGAAGCGCTGCGCAACGTGGTCCAGCACGGCCCGTCGCTTGAGGTGCTTGGTGGGCATGACCAGCAGCCGCCCGTCCGCCGCGAAGAAGCGGCGCAGCAGCTCCGCGTCGGCGGGTCCACCCATGGGCTCAGCCTGCCACGGGCTCAGGCCTCGACCTCGTCCGCGAACTGCTCGTGGTTGCGGATCACCTCGGCGATGATCACGTTCAGGATCTTCTCGGCGAAGTGCGGGTCCAGCCCGGAGCTCTCCGCCATCGACCGCAGCCGCTCGATCTGGACCGCCTCGCGGGCGGGGTCCGCGGGTGGCATCCCGGCCCGCGCCTTGAGCCGACCGACCTGCTCCGTGCACTTGAACCGCTCAGCGAGGAGGTGGACCAGGGCCGCGTCGAGGTTGTCGATGCTGGTCCGGAGCCGGAGCAGCTCGGCACGCGCGTCCTCTGCAGTCATGGGTCCCATTCTTCCCATGAGCCCGGCGTTCTCGTGACATCCCCTCCCCGGTGACCGACCGGTGAGATTCAATGGAGTGGTGGACGACCCCCATCATCCCGACCTGCCCTGGCCCCTCGAGGGCGCCGACCCACTCCGCGACGAGCTGCTGGCGGCGTACGACGACGCGGCCCGCGGCTACCACGACCGCGGCCACCTGATCGCGGTGCTGCGCCGCCTCCGGGAGCTGGCGGCGGCCGGCGAGCGCTACGACGCCCTGCCCGTCCAGCTCGCCGCGTGGTTCCACGACGCCGTGTACGACGGCGAGCGGGACGCCGAGGAGCGCTCGGCCTGCTGGGCGGAGGACGCGCTGCCGGGCCTGCTGGACCGCGGCGGGATCGCCGAGGTGGCCCGCCTGGTGCGGCTGACCGAGACCCACAGCCCGGCCGCGGACGACCGCAACGGGGCAGCGCTCTCCGACGCCGACCTCGGCATCCTCGCCACCGACACGGCGACCTACGACGCCTACGCGGCGGCGGTGCGCGAGGAGTACCGCCACCTCACCGACGAGGAGTTCGTGACCGGCCGCGTGGCGGTGCTCCGCGACCTCGCCGAGCGCGACGACCTGTTCCGCACCGCGTACGCCCGCGACCGGTGGGCCGACGCGGCGCGCGCGAACATGCAGCGCGAGCTCGCGTTCTGGGGCGCCGCGGCGCCGGTCGGCGCCCGCTGAGCGGCGCCGGTCGGCGCGCAGAATGGGGACCGTGGACGACGAGGTGATCTTCCGGGCCCGGGCCGCCGTGCTGGCCGACCTCGAGGCACGTGGCCTGGCCACGCCCGTCTCGGTGTCGCTGCTCGACGAGGCCTGCGCCGAGCGGCGCTGGTGGGTGCAGCAGTGGGCGGAGGGCGCGGCGTTCGTGCCGGGCCTGGTGGCGCAGGACCTGCAGGATGCCCTCGCCGACCGGCTCGGGCGCAGCGACCCGGCCGGGCTGTGGCCGGTGTGCCGGCACTGCGACGAGGGGCCGGTGCACGCGCTGCACATCGACCCCGACCTGGGTGGCCCGGACCCGGTGTGGGTGTGCGAGGAGAGCGGCACCACGATCGCCCCGCTGGGGACGCTCGCCACGCACGGCGGCTGAGCGTCCTCGCACGGCGCGCCTGCGCGACGGGTGTCAGTCGTGCAGGTGCAGCCGCAGCGTGTGCCGGTCCGCGCGGTAGACGGTGCGCGAGACCTCGACGGGGGTGATCCCGGCCAGCGCGCGCCGCGAGTGCTGCAGCACGACCGTGCCGACCGCCACCTCCAGCAGGGCGGCGTCGGCGGGCTCGGCCGTGGCCGCCGCGACGGCGTCCTCCGCGCGGGTCGGCCGGATGCCGCGGGTCGCGAGGTGGTCGTAGAGGCTGGCGGGCGGGTCGGACTCGAGGAAGCCGGGCACCTGCTCGTCGGGCAGGAAGACGTCGGTGACGCAGGTCGGCGAGCCGTCGACGAAGCGCACCCGGCGCCACCGGACCACCGGCCGCTCGACCGGGATCTCCAGGGCACGGGCGACGCTGGGCGGCGCCGGGATCCGGTCCACGACGACCGTCCGGGAGACGACCGACACCCCGCGCCGTGCCATCTCGTCGGTGAAGCCGAAGACGCCGGTCCGCAGGGGGCGGGGCCGCGCGACGAACGTGCCGCGCCCCGGGAAGCGCTCGAGCACGCCCTCGGAGACGAGGGCGTCCATCGCCTGCCGGACGGTCATCCGGGCGACGCTGAACTTCTCGACCAGCTCCCGCTCGGAGGGCGCAGGGCTGCCTGGAGCGCCCCCGGAGACGAGGTTCCGCACGTACTCGCGGATCACCACGTGTTTGGGCGCCCGCTCGTCGAAGGCGGGAACCTTGGTCACGCCGGTGAGGCTAGGCGACACAGAGTCACAGATGGCCCCAACGCGGGCGGCATACCGAAGCGGCGGTACGGATCGGGCGAAGCGGTCCGGACCGGCACGCCCCGGGGCGACACACCGGACCGGCGGTACGAACACCTGTTCGACTGCGGGCTAGGCTGGCGGCATGGACTTCCAGGGCACCCTGTTCGCCCCCGACCCGGCGCTGGCCGCACCCGACACCGCCGGGATCGAGCGGCGGTCGCTCGGCGACGGCGCGTGGCTCGACGTGGCGCGGGCGTGGCTGCCGCGCCCCGACGAGGTCTTCGCGGCCCTCACCGAGCGGGTGCCGTGGCGGGCGGAGCGACGCCAGATGTACGACCGGGTCGTCGACGTGCCGCGGCTCGTCCACACCTACATGATCGGCGAGGACCTGCCGCACCCGATGCTCACCGCGGCGCGGGAGACGCTCTCGACGCACTACGCCGAGGAGCTGGGCGAGCCGTTCCGGACGGCCGGGTGCTGCTACTACCGCGACGGGCGGGACAGCGTCGCCTGGCACGGCGACACCATCGGGCGCGGCGGCACCCACGACACGATGGTCGCCATCGTCTCGGTCGGCGACCCGCGCCGCCTGTGCCTGCGCCCGCGCGGCGGCGGGGAGTCGATCGCGGTCGAGATGGGCCACGGCGACCTGGTGGTGATGGGTGGCAGCTGCCAGCGCACCTGGGAGCACGCGGTGCCGAAGGTGGCCGCGGCCGGCCCGCGGATCTCGGTCCAGTTCCGGCCGCTCAACGTCTTCTGAGGGCGCGCCGGGCGGGGTCGTGTGCCTGAGGCACCCCGATAGAGGGGCGCCAGGCACACGACCCGGCCGGAGGAGCGGGGAGGCTCAGGCCTCGGTGCCGTGGGCGGCGACGAACGCCAGGATCTGCTCCGACAGCTCGGGGCGGCACACGATGACGTCGGGCAGGTAGACGTCGTCCTGGTTGTAGCGCAGCTCGCTGCCGTCCACCCGCGAGGTGAAGAGGCCGGCCGACCGGGCCACCGCGACGGGCGCGGCGGAGTCCCACTCGTACTGGCCGCCGGCGTGCACGTAGGCGTCCGCCACGTCGCGCACCACCGACATCATCTTCACGCCGGCCGAGCCCATCGGCACCAGCTCGGCGTCGAGCTCGGCGGCCAGCGCCTCGACGAACGCCGGCGGGCGGCTGCGCGACACGGCGATCCGCGGCCGGGTCGAGGTGCGGGCGGGCACCACCGGCGGCGTACCGGTGTTGAAGGTCTCCCCGAGCTCGGGCTGCGCGACGGCGCCGGCGACCAGGTCGCCGTCCTGCCAGACGGCCACGTGGACCGCCCAGTCGTCGCGCGGGGGCTCGGAGAACTCGCGGGTGCCGTCGAGCGGGTCGACGATCCACACCTTGGCCGCGTCGAGGCGGGCCTTGTCGTCCTTGCCCTCCTCCGAGAGCACGGCGTCGTCGGGCCGGTACTGGGCGAGCAGCTCCATCAGCAGCTCGTGGGCGGCCTGGTCGCCGGCGTTCTTGAGCTCCTTGCCGGTCAGACCCTCCTCGCGGACCTCCAGCAGCCGGCGGCCGGCGACCTCGGCCAGCCAGGCCGAGAGCGCGTGGTCATCGGCGACGACGTCGGGTGCGGGGGTGCCAGGATCGAAAGTCACCGAGACACCATAGAGCCTGTGCGGCCCGTCGCCGCAGCCAACGTCGCGGGTTCCCCCGTGTGGGTCAGACGGCGTGGGTCAGACGGGGTGGGTCAGGAGTTGAACCGGGACTGGGTCTTCTCCAGCCCGTCGGAGATCAGCGACTCCACCGCGTCCGCCGCGGAGTCGATCTGGAACGGCAGCTCCTTGCGCTCGACGGTGCCGTAGTTCGACAGCACGAAGTCGGCGACGTCCTGTCGACCCGGCGGGCGGCCGATGCCGGCCCGGACCCGGTAGAAGTCGCCGGTGCCGAAGGAGGAGCGCATGGACTTCAGGCCGTTGTGGCCGTTGTCGCCGCCGCCGCGCTTGACCCGCAGCGTGCCGAAGTCGATGTCGAGCTCGTCGTGGATCGCGATCACCCGCTCGGGCGGCACCTTGTAGAAGGTGGCGAGCGCCTTGACCGGTCCCCCGGTCTCGTTCATGTAGCTGCGCGACTTGGCCAGGACGACGCGCGGTCCCGGCGCGCCCGGCGCACCCAGGCGGCCCTCGACGACCTCCGCGCGGCCGGTCTTGTGGGCCCGGAAGCCGCTGCCCATCCGGCCGGCGAGCTCGTCGACCACCATGTAGCCGATGTTGTGCCGGTGCCCGGCGTAGGAGGGCCCGGGGTTGCCGAGCCCGACGACGAGCCACACGTCGGCGTCACTCACGTGGTCCTCCTCGATCGCGGGGTCCGGCGCCGGAGCGCCCCGGAACGGCGTCCGGAACAGCGTCCGGAGAAGGGCGCCGCGGCGACGCCCCGGAAACGCAGTGCTCCCCGGCGCGGTGGTCCGCGCCGGGGAGGGTGTCGGTCGGCCCGGGCGGCGCCCCGACCGACCGACGGGGGTCACTCGGCCTCGGTCGCCTCGGCGGCCTCGGCGATCTCGCCCTCGGCCTCGGCCTCGGCGGCGGGCTCCTCGGCGACGGCCGGGGTGGTCACGTTGACGACCAGCACGTCGGCCTCGGTGAGCAGCGTGGCGCCGGCGGGCAGCACCAGGTCGGAGGCGTGGAACTGGGTGCCGGCCTCGGCGTCGGTGACGTCGACCTCGATGCTCTCGGGGATGTGGGTGGCCTCGGCCTCCACGTGCACGGCGGCGAGGTCGGTGACGACCAGGGTGCCGGCGGCGGCGTCGCCCACGACGACGACCGGGACGTCGACGACGACCTTCTCGCCGCGCTTCACGGCGACGAAGTCGACGTGCTCGAGCACGCGGCGGACCGGGTCGGTCTGGACCTGCTTGGCCAGCGCGAGGTGGGTGCTGCCGTCGAAGTCGAGCTCGACGACCGCGTTCGCGCCACCGTGGCGCAGCGCCATCATCGTGGCGTGGCCCGGCAGGGTCAGGTGGACCGGGTCGTTGCCGTGGCCGTAGATGACCGCGGGGATCTTGTCCTCGCGGCGGATGCGGCGGGCGGCGCCCTTGCCGAACTCGGTGCGGACCTCGGCCTTGATGATCTCGGTGGACATGGAGTCTCCCTCGTCGCTGGTGGGGGTGGCTGTGTGGTGAGCTGCCCCGGCCCGCAAATGCGGAGCGCCGCGCTGCGGGATCCGGTGACCGGCGGCACCGAACCGTCCGCGCGCGGCGCATGACGTCATTCGGCCCAGTCGATCACGGAGTCAGCTTGCGCTCCCTCGCCGAGGCAACCACACGAGTTTAGGGAGCGACGGGGCCGCAGGGCCAATCCTCGGCGCGGTCCTAGGGTGGAGGGCGTGCCACTGAAGCTGCCCGAGGCCCGTGAGCGCGCCGCGCTGGTCTCCGACGTCCACACCGCCGTCCACCTCGACCTGCGCTCGACCGAGCACTTCACGGTCGAGGCGACCGTGAAGTTCGCGTGCTCGTCCCCGGGGTCGAGCACCTTCCTCGAGCTGGCCGGGGCGGAGGACGTGCTGCTCGACGGCAGCCCGGCGCCGTACGCCGACGGCCGGATCGCGCTCACGGACCTGGCCGCGTCGAACGAGGTCACCGTCAGCGCGACGATGCCCTACGTCTCCGACGGCGACGGCATGACGGTGACCGTCGACCCCGCCGACGGCGAGCGCTACGTCTGCGCGTTCACCGCGATGGACATCGCGCACAAGGTCATCCCCTGCTTCGACCAGCCGGACCTGAAGACGACCTTCGCCGTGTCCGTGACCGGGCCCGAGCACTGGACCGTGCTCGCCAACGGGCGCGCGCTGGCCGTGGAGGCCGCCGGCGCCGCCGGGACCCGGTCGACCTTCGCGCCGACGCCGCCGATCTCGACGTACCTCTTCTTCGTCGCCGGCGGCCCATGGGTCTCCGAGACCTGGGACGAGCCCTACGAGCACGCCGAGTCCGGCACCGTGCCGTTCGGCTGGCACGCCCGCGCCTCCCAGGAGCGGGAGCTACGCCGCGACGCCGCCGAGCTGCGCCGGATCACCAGCGCGTGCTTCCAGCACTTCACCGAGGTCTTCGACCCGCCCTACGCCTTCGACGACTACCAGCAGGTCTTCACGCCGGGCCTGAACTGGGGCGCGATGGAGTTCCCCGGCTGCGTCGCGTTCCGCGACCAGTACCTGGTGCCGGGCGTGCCGACCGCGCTGCAGCGGCAGTGGCTGGCCAACACGATCGCCCACGAGATGGCGCACATGTGGTTCGGCGACCTGGTGACCATGGAGTGGTGGCAGGACACCTGGCTCAACGAGTCCTTCGCCGACTTCATGGGGTACGACGTCGCGGACTCCGCGGCCGGGTACGACGACGCCTGGACCACCGCCGCGCTCAACCGCAAGCCCCTGGGCTACCGCGCGGACGCGCGCCGCTCCAGCCACCGGATCGCCGAGGACGCCGAGCAGCTCGTCGACGCCGACACGGCGTTCGCGAACTTCGACATGATCACCTACGCCAAGGGCAACGCCGTGCTGCGCCAGCTCGGCACCTGGCTGGGCGAGGACTTCCTGGCCGGCGTCAACCGCCACCTGCGCACGCACGCCTTCGGCAACGCCACGCTGGCCGACTTCCTGGACTCCCTCGACGCCGAGACCGACCGGGACGTGCGCGGCTGGGCGGAGCGGTGGCTGCGCGCGACGGGCTTCGACACCATCGAGGTGACCCGCAAGGACTGGGTGCCGGTGCTGACCCGGCACGGGTCGCGGCCGCACCGGTTCAGCGTCGGCGCCTACGACGACCACCTCCGGCTGGTGGAGACCCGGACCGTCGACCTCGACGACGAGCCGGTCGCGCTCGAGGGCCTGGCCGGGCGGGTGGTGATCCCCAACGCCGGCGACGAGACGTTCGCCGCGGTCCGCCTCGACGAGCACTCCTGGGACGTGGTCACCCGGCACCTCTCGGACGTGGAGTCGACGCTGACCCGCGCCGTGCTGTGGTGGATGGTGATCGACCGGGTCGAGAACCGGGCGGTCTCGCTGCCCGAGCTCACCGCCGTGATCGACCACCACCTGCGCGCCGAGCGGCACCCCGTGATCTTCGAGTCGGTGCTCACCGCGGCGCTGCGCATCGCCCGCCTCTACGGCACGCCCGCGGAGCTGCCCGGCTTCTTCCGCAGCGTCGAGGAGGTCTCCCACGCCGCGCTCGCCGAGGACCTGCCGGAGCTGCGGCCGGCCTCGCTGCGCGCCCTGGCCGGCACCACCCACGACCGCGAGATGCTGGAGCGCTGGCTGCACGGCGACGGCTTGGACCAGGAGGTCCGCTGGATCGCCGTACGGCGGCTGGCCGAGCTGGGCGACCCGTCGTTCATCGCGGTGGAGGAGGACCGCGACCGCTCGGTCGCCGGCCACCTCGCCTCGCTGGCCGCGCGGGCCGCTGTGCCCACGCCGGAGGCGAAGGCCGCGGCGTGGGCCACGCTGATGGGCGGGGGCCTGGGCAACCACGAGTTCACGGCCGTCGCGGGCGGCTTCTGGGGCTGGGAGCAGGCCGACCTAGTCGCGCCGTACCTGGAGCGCTACTTCCCCGAGGGCCTGGCGCTGGCCGCGGAGTCGGGGCAGGCGATGGGCCAGATCATCGGGCGCGGCTTCCCCTACCTCCCGCTGAGGATGTCGGCCCGTCGCGCGCTGCGCGACCGGCTCGCCGCGGCGCTCGACGCCGAGCTGCCCACCGTCCTGGCCCGCACCTGGAACGACGCCCTCGACGACCTGGACCGCGCCCTCGGCCTGCGCTGACGCGGCCGGTGGGCGCCGGCGACGCGGGCGCCCACCGATGAGGTATCTCACGTTTCCCCACCGCGGAGGAGGCCTTGCAGGACCCCACGGTCCTTCTGCTACATGCGCGCGCGAGGCCGCCGACCGTTATCAAACTGCGGTCCAGCCCGGGTTGAACCCTCAACGGGACCTATGCCACGGTCGTAGTGCGGCTCGGGACCCGGGCGGCGCTGGCGCGCCTCCCCTCGTAGCCCGCGATTCTGCCCCGGCGGAGGCGACGACGCCCCGGTCCGTGTGGTGTCGTGGTGTGCGTGTTCCGGCCGCTGGAGAGCGGTGCGGACGGCAGGTCCGCGCCCATGGCGGAGGAGCACCCAGATGCCGGTCATCGAGGCGCACGAGGTCTACAAGGTATTCGGTCGCAGACCCGAGCGCGGGGTCGCACGGCTCCGCGAGGGCGCGACCCGCGAGGAGCTCCGGGCGGACGGGCTGACCGCCGCGGTCATCGACGCGTCCTTCGACGTCGCCGAGGGCGAGATCTTCGTCGTGATGGGCCTGTCCGGGTCCGGCAAGTCGACGCTGATCCGCACCGTGAACGGGCTCCAGCCGCCGACCGACGGCTCGATCCGGGTCGCGGGCGAGGAGCTGTCGGAGCTCGACGCCCGCGGCATCCGCCGCCTGCGCCGCGAGCGGATCAGCATGGTCTTCCAGCACTTCGCGCTCCTGCCGCACCGCACGGTCGGCGAGAACGTCGCGTACGGCCTCAAGGTCCGCGGGGTCAACAAGGCCGAGCGCGAGCAGCGCGCGGACCGGGCGCTCGGCATGGTCGGGCTGGAGGGCTGGGGCGGCTCGCTCCCCTCGCAGCTCTCCGGTGGCATGCAGCAGCGCGTCGGCATCGCCCGCGCGCTCGCCGCCGAGACCGACGTGATGCTGATGGACGAGGCGTTCAGCGCGCTCGACCCGCTGATCCGCCGCGAGATGCAGGACCAGCTCGTCGAGCTCCAGCACGAGCTGGGCAAGACCATCCTGTTCATCACCCACGACCTCAACGAGGCGATGCGCCTGGGCGACCGGATCGCGATGATGCGCGACGGCCGGATCGTCCAGCAGGGCACCGCCGAGCAGATCCTCAACGACCCGGCCAACGACTACGTCGCCCAGTTCGTCCAGGACGTCGACCGCACCCGCGTGCTGACCGCGGCCTCGGTCATGGAGCCGCCGGTCGCCGTCCTCGGCTCCGAGCAGGGCCCGCGCGCCGCGCACAAGCTGATGCGCGAGAACCAGATGAACGCCGTCATGGTCGTCGCCCGCGACCGCCGGCTGGTCGGCGTGGTCACCGAGCACGCGGCCGCCGACGCGGTGGCCGCCGGCCGCGACGACCTCCACGGCGTGATGGAGGCGGCCGCCTCCGCGCACACCGACACCGCGGTCGCGGACCTGTTCGCGGCCTCTGCGGGCACCTCGGTCCCGCTCGCCGTGATCGACGACGAGGGCCACCTGGAGGGCGTCATCCCGCAGGTGACCCTGCTCAACGCCCTCGGCGAGACCTCCGGACCGGAGGCGGCCGATGCCGTGCAGCCGGTCCTCATCGACGAAGGGAGCCCGGCATGAGCGCGCAGGTCGTCACCGCCGACCAGGAATGGGTCGACGGGGTCCCGCGGATCCCCGTCGGCGACTGGATCAGCGACGGGTTCGACTGGTTCCGGGACCACCTCGGCGACTTCTTCGACTCCCTCGCGGACGTCATCGAGAGCAGCGTCGACGGGCTGACCAACCTCCTGGTCGCCCCGGCCCCGCTGCTCCTCGCGGCCGTGATGGCGCTGATCGCCTGGCTGCTGAAGGACTGGAAGCTGGGCATCGGGTCGTTCCTCGGCCTGGCCGCGGTGATCGGCATGGACCAGTGGGACAACGCGATGGCCACGCTGTCGCTGGTGCTCTTCGCGACCCTCGTGGCGCTCGTGATCGGCGTCCCGCTCGGCATCCTGGCCGCACGCTCCGACAGGTTCAGCCGCGCCATCAGACCCGTGATGGACCTGATGCAGACCATGCCGGCCTTCGTCTGGCTGGTGCCGGTGGTGACGCTGTTCAGCATCGGTGCCGCGCCGGCGCTGGTCGCGACCGTCATCTTCGCGCTGCCGCCGGGCGTGCGGCTCACCGAGCTCGGCATCCGCCAGGTCGACGCCGAGGTGGTGGAGGCCGGCCACGCCTTCGGCGCCACCCCGCGCCAGATCCTGGGCGAGGTCCAGCTGCCGCTGGCCCTGCCGACCGTGATGGCCGGCGTCAACCAGGTGATCATGCTCGCGCTCTCCATGGCCGTCATCGCCGGCCTCGTGGGCGGCGGCGGCCTCGGTAGCGCCGTCACCACCTCCATCTCCCGACTCGACGTGGGCCTCGGCTTCGAGGCAGGCCTGTCGGTCGTCGTGCTCGCGATCTACCTGGACCGGGTGACCGCGGCGGCCGGACAGCGGGAACGACGCCCCGGCTCCGTCCGCGCGCTGCTGCAGCGCCGGCGCGACGCCGTACCCGAGAAGGAGGGCGCGAACGCCTGAGGCGACACCCGACATCGACCGCCGGACGGGGCACGCACGACCCCGCCGGAGACAGCGGGCCCGCTCCGCGGGCGCAAGCAGTGCACGACGAGAGGACAGACGAATGAACAGCAAGCGGACCTTCCGCCGGGCCATCGCGGGCGCGAGCATCCTCGCCCTGGGCATGACGGCGACCGCGTGCGGCTCGGACGACGACGCCGACGCCGGTGACGGCGAGAACAAGACCATCACCATGGGGATCATCCCCTCGTGGACCGACGGCCTGAGCATGGCGTACCTGTGGAAGGACGTGCTCGAGGACGAGGGCTACACCGTGGAGATCGAGGAGATCTCCGAGGCGGCCCCGCTCTACACCGGTCTGGCCAACGGCGACATCGACATCTACCCCTCCGCCTGGCCCGAGGTCACCCACGCCGACTACATGGAGCAGTACGGCGACGACATCGAGGACCTGGGCACGTACTACGACCAGGCGAAGCTCACCTTCGCGGTGCCGGAGTACTCCGACATGACCTCGATCGCCGACCTGAAGGACCACGTCGACGACCTCGACGGCAAGATCACCGGCATCGAGCCGGGCGCGGGCCTGACCCGCGTGACCAAGGAGTCCGTCATGCCGGCCTACGGCCTGGACGAGGACTTCACGCTGGTCGAGTCGTCCACCACCGCGATGCTGGCCGCCCTGAAGAAGGCGACCGACAGCGAGGAGGACATCGTCGTCACCCTGTGGCGGCCGTTCTGGGCCAACAGCGCCTTCCCGGTGAAGGACCTCGAGGACCCCGAGGGCGCGCTGGGTGAGGCCGAGGGCCTGCACGAGCTCGGCCGCACCGGCTTCGCCGAGGACTACCCCGACGCCGCCGAGATGATCGGCAACGCCGTCCTCACCGACGAGCAGTACGGCTCGCTCGAGGACATGGTCGTGAACGAGTACGGCCAGGGCAAGGAGTCCGAGGCCGTCGCCGCGTGGCTCGAGGAGAACCCGGACTGGCTGGAGTCCATCCAGGGCTGATCCCACGCCCCCCAATACGCGAGTTGGGGGAAAACGACACGCGAGTCGGGGAAAAGCGACCTTCGAGATCTGATCTCGGTGGTCGCTGGCCCCCGACTCGCGTGTCGTTTTCCCCCAACTCGCACTGCGGGTCAGACGGTCCTACGCGTGGCCGTCGAACATGCTGGTCACCGAGCCGTCCTCGAAGACCTCGCGGATCGCGCGGGCGATCATCGGGGCGATCGACAGCGTGGTCAGCTTGTCGAACTGCTTGGCGGGCGGCACCGGGAGGGTGTTGGTGATGACGACCTCGGTGGCGCTGCAGTTCTTCAGGCGGTCCACCGCGGGGTCGGAGAGGATCGGGTGGGTGGCGGCGAGGATGACGCCCAGGGCGCCCGCCTCCACCAGGGCCTCGGCGGCCTTCACGATGGTGCCGCCGGTGTCGATCATGTCGTCGGTCAGCACGCACATCCGGCCGGAGACGTCACCGACGACGCGGTTGGCGACGGTCTCGTTGGGCCGGTTGATGTCGCGGGACTTGTGGATGAAGGCCAGCGGGGCGCCGTCGAGGCGCGCGGACCAGCGCTCGGCGACCTTGATCCGGCCGGCGTCCGGGGAGACCACGGCGAGCGGCTGGTCGCCGTACTTGTCCTTGATGTAGTCGGTGAGCAGCGGCAGCGCCATCAGGTGGTCGACGGGGCCGTCGAAGAAGCCTTGGAGCTGGTCGGCGTGCAGGTCGACGGTGATGATCCGGTCGGCGCCGGCGGACTTGAACAGGTCCGCGATCAGGCGGGCGGAGATCGGCTCGCGGCCGCGGTGCTTCTTGTCCTGGCGGCTGTAGCCCCAGAACGGCATGACGACGGTGATCCGCTTGGCCGAGGCGCGCTTGAGCGCGTCGACCATGATCAGCTGCTCCATGATCCACTCGTTGATCGGCATCGTGTGGCTCTGGATCACGAAGGCGTCGCAGCCGCGGACGGACTCCTCGTAGCGGACGTAGATCTCGCCGTTGGCGAACTCGTACGCCGAGGACGGCACGAGGTGGGTGCCGAGCAGCTCGGCGACCTCCTCGGCCAGCTCGGGGTGTGCCCGACCGGTGAAGACCATCAGGTTCTTCTCGGTGGTCCGCTTCAGTCCGCTCATGGAGGGGCTCCCTGGGGGTCGTCGCCGCTGGTAGATCCGATTCTGCCGGTTCGGGCCGTGTCCGCCCAACCGGCGTTCACCTCGGCGTTACTCGGGCGTCGCCGGGGTGTCGGGGGTCACGTCGTCACCGGCCGAACCATCGGTCGCGTCGGCCGCGGCCTGAGCCTGCGCGGTGCCCGGGCGGCGCCGCTCGGCCCAGCCGAGGATGTTCCGCTGGGGGCCCGCGCTGACCGCCAGCGCGCCCGGCGGCACGTCGTCGCGGACCACCGTGCCGCCGGCGGTGCCGCCGCCGTCGCCGACCGTGACGGGCGCGATGAAGGTGTTGTTGGAGCCCGTACGCGCGTGCCGTCCGATCGTGGTGCGGTGCTTGTCGACGCCGTCGTAGTTGGCGAAGATCGTGCCGGCGCCGATGTTGGTGCCCTCGCCGATCTCGGCGTCGCCGACGTACGACAGGTGCGGCACCTTCGCCCCCTCGCCGAGCACGGCGTTCTTGGCCTCCACGAAGGCGCCGATCTTGCCCCGGTCCCCCACGACCGTGCCCGGCCGCAGGTAGCTGAACGGGCCCACGTTGGCGCCGGCGCCGATGACGGCCAGCTGGCCGTGGGTGCGGATCACCTGGGCCCCGGCCCCGATCTCGCAGTCGCGCAGGGTGGTGTCCGGGCCGATCACGGCGTCCTCGGCGACGCTGGTGACGCCGAGCAGCTGCGTGCCGGGCAGCAGGGTGACGTCGGGGACGAGCTCGACGCCCACGTCGATCCACGTCGTGGCGGGGTCGACGACGGTGACCCCGTCGCGCATCCAGCGCTCGACGACCCGGCGGTTGAGCTCACGGCCGAGCGCGGCGAGCTGGGCGCGGTCGTTCGCGCCCTCGGTCTGCAGCTCGTCCTCGGTCGCGTGGGCCGTGACGACCAGTCCGTCCTCGCGGGCGAGGCGGGCCGCCGTGGTCAGGTAGTACTCGCCCTTGGCGTTGTCGTTGTCGATCCGCGTGATGCACGCGGTGAGGAAGGAGGCGTCGAAGGCCATGATCCCCGAGTTGATCTCGGCGATGGCCCGCTGCTCGGCGGTCGCGTCCTTCTCCTCCACGATGGCCTCGACGAACCCGTCGGCGTCGCGGACGATCCGCCCGTAGCCGTGCGGGTCGCCGACCACGCCGGACAGGATGCTGACGGCGGCCGACGCCGCCGTGTGCGCGTCCAGGAACGACTGCAGGGTGGCCGCCTCCAGCAGCGGGGTGTCGCCGTACGCGACCAGCACGGTGCCCGTCTCCGGCGTGCGGCCGGCGTCGGCGAGCGCCTCCAGCGCGACCCGTACGGCGTGCCCGGTCCCGAGCTGGTCGTCCTGGACGGCGAGCACGGCCTCCGGCGCCCGCTCGGTGACGTGCGGCCCGACCAGCTCGCGCTGGTGACCGACCACGGCGACCAGCCGGGCCGGGGCGAGCGCGCCGACCGCGGCGAGCACGTGGCCGATCATGCTCCGCCCGCCGATGGGGTGCAGCACCTTCGGGGTCTTGGACTTCATGCGGGTCCCGCCGCCGGCGGCCAGGACGATGACGGTCAGCTGGTCGGTCACGGTGCCAACCCTACGCAGGCCGGGCGGCGGGGCGGCACCGTGCCGCTCGGGCCCCGGGGCGGCGCGGGCTCAGGGCGCCACGTAGCTGAGCGGGCGCAGCGGGTTGCCCTTGCGGATCGACCCGCAGCTGCTCGGCGCGGCCTCGTCGCCGAACCGGTCCATCAGCCAGCCGTACGCCTGCGGCAGCCACACCAGGGCGCCGGTGACGTGCGAGAGGTCGTACTCGCGGTAGCGCACGGTCACCCCCCGGCGGCAGTACCGCCGGGCCAGCGTCCGCACGTCGCCGGCGATCATCACGCCGTCGCCCGGACCGATCCCGGGCTTGTCGCCCGGCGTCCCCTCGAGCTCGCCGGCGTTGCCCTGGCCGATGAACATCGGCGCGGTCGGCGTGCCGCCGGTGCTCATGATCAGCCGGTTGGAGAACCGCACGAACGCCCGGATGCTCTCCGGCGCCGGGTAGCGACGGCGCACCACGTCGCCCCAGACCAGGCCCGGGTGGAAGCCGAGCACCTCGGCGATGGTGTCGTCCTCCATCTCCGCGATCAGCCGCCGGCCCGCAGGGCTCGCCCAGCGGTCGAGGTCGATCCCGAACGCGCGGGCGATCCCGATCAGCGCCATCGGCGCCACCCCCGCCCAGACCGTCGACCCCTCGACGTACGGCAGGTTGTGCGCGGGGTGGACGAGCACGCCGCCGATCGCGGTGCCGACGATCCGGCGCGCGACCGCCGGGGAGTACGACGGCGCGAGCTCGGCCGCCCACTCACTGGCGATGGCACCGCCGGAGTAGCCGATCAGCCCGATCGGGGCCCGCCGGCCGACGCCGGTGAACTTCCGCGCCCGCGGCAGGGCGCGCAGCGAGTCGAGGGTGACGTAGCCGTACTCCGGGCCGGCGGCGAAGTGCGCCTCCTGCCCCTCGGTGTCGGGGATGTTCACGGTGTAGCCGGCCAGCAGCAGCGGCGCGATCAGCGCCGTCTCGACGTTGGTGATCGCCTCGCCCAGGCCGCGCCCGCCGGCGATCGCCGCCGACGGCTGGTCGGAGGGGTCGAGGGAGTCGTAGAAGGACTGGTAGGAGACCACCCGGGTCCGCCGCGCGTGCGGCGGGCGGAGCACGGTGGTCACGTTGACGACCGGCCGGCGGCGCGCGTCGATGGTCCGGTAGAGCAGCTGACGCGCCTTCAGCGGCAGGTCGAGGCCCTGGATGCTGTAGCGGACCGTGCGCCGCTTGAGCACCGTCCCCGGCGCGATCCTCCGCAACGGGGTGCTGCCGCGGTAGCGGTAGAAGGGGTCGTCCAGCGGGTCGGGCGCGGCGGCCGGCAGGCCCGCCGCCAGCCCCGCCCCGGACCGCGCGGTGGCCCGGGGCGGCGCC
>NZ_JBEGDJ010000071.1:0-18375 GCF_040191335.1 Nocardioides sp. YIM 152588
GTCTCGCGGACCACCGCGTGCCGGCCGGTGGTCCAGGCGAAGTGGCCGCGGTAGATCAGCACCAGGCCCGCCAGCGCACCCGGCCGGCGCAGCGCCGCGACCAGCACCAGGTTGCCGCCGGCGCTGTCGGTGCCGATGTCCTCGCCGCGGGCCGCCGTCGACGCGCAGGCCGCCGCCCTGGCCGAGGGGCTGCGCGTGGGCTGCTTCCGCCCGCCGTCGGTGCCCGACGGGATCTCGCGGCTGCGGATCACCGCCAGCGCCGGGGTGCCGGAGGCCGACTGGGGCCGCGCGGTCGAGACGCTGGCGCGGCTGGTGAAGGAGCACCAGTGAGCCGGATCGTGGTGGTCACCGGCACCGACACCGGCGTCGGCAAGACCATCGCCGTCGCCGCGCTGGCGGCCGCCGCCGTGGCCGCCGGGGAGAGCGTGCTGGCGGTGAAGCCGGTGCAGACCGGGATCGCGCCGGACGACTCCCCGGACGCCGGCGAGCCCGCCGACGCCGACGTGGTGGCGACCCTGGCCGGGTGCGCGACGCGCGAGCTGGTCCGGCTCGCCGCCCCGCTCGCGCCCGACACCGCGGCGGAGCGGGAGGGCGTCGTACTGCCCCGGGTGGCGGAGCACGTCGCCCGGATCGTCGACCTCGCCCGCGCCTACGACACCGTCATCGTCGAGGGCGCCGGCGGCGTGATGGTGCGGCTGGACGGGGGTGGCGGCACGCTGCTGGACGTGGCCGTCCTGCTCGGCGAGTGGGCGCCCGGCGGCGACCTGCAGGTGGTCGTGGTCTGCCGCCCCGGCCTGGGCACGCTCAACCACACCGAGCTCACCGTGGAGGCGATCCGCGGCCGCGGCATCGAGCCCGCCGGGCTGGTCGTCGGCTCCTGGCCGGCCGAGCCGGGGCTGGCCGAGGAGTGCAACCTGGTCGACCTGCCCCGGGGCACCGGGGTGCCGGTGCTCGCGGTGGTCCCCGACGGTGCGGGGGCGCTGGCCCCGGCGGTGTTCCGCGACGAGGCGCCGGGGTGGTTCGTGGAGTCGGCCGCCCCCTGACCCGCGAGTCGGCACAAACTCTCAGGCCGGTCCAGACCAATGGGCGCGAGTCGGCAGAAACTTTCTGCCGACTCGCGCCTCACCAGAGCGGGGGCCTGCGGTCCCGCCACGGCAGCGCCGCCTCGACCTGCGCCGCCAGGGAGATCAGCAGCTCCTCCTCGGCCGGCCGCGCGGCCAGCATCATCCCGATCGGCAGCCCGCCGGCGCTCATGTGCAGCGGCAGCGAGATGGCCGGCATCCCGGTGACGTTCCACGCCGACGTCCACGGCGTGAACCGCTTCTGCGCCTCGAAGTCGGCCCGCGGGTCGGCGTCGTCGCGCAGCGCGCCGACCGGCAGCGGCGGGGTGGCCAGGGTCGGCGTCAGCACGGCGTCGTACGGAGCCAGCGCGACGAGCGCCTCCGCGGCGTAGCGCCGCAGCTGCCCGATCGCGAGCCCGAACTCCGGGCCGCTGATCGACTCGCCCCACTCCCCCAGCCAGCTGGTCAGCGGCCGCAGCAGGGCCCGCTGCTCGCCGGACAGCGGGACGGTGGAGAGCGCGGTGAGCACCGCCCACGCGGTCTCGAACACCGGCACCGCCTCGGCCGGGATCGGCACCGGCACGCCCTCGACCGCGTGCCCGAGCGAGCCCAGCAGCGTGCAGGTCTCCTCGAACGCGCGGGTCACCTCGGGGTCGACCGGGACATCGGCGATCATCGGGGTGTCGAGGACGCCGATCCGCAGCCGGCCCGGGTCACGCCCCGCCGCGGAGAGGAAGGTGCCCGACGGCTCGGGCGCCCAGTACGGGTCGCCGGCCCGCCGCCCGGCGAGCACGTCGAGCAGGGCGGCCGCGTCGGCGACCGTGCGGGCGATCGACCCGGAGGTGGACAGGCCGGTCACGTCGCCGTACATCGGGAAGCCGCTGATCCGGCCCCGGGTCGGCTTCAGCCCCACCAGGCCGCAGCACGAGGCCGGGATCCGGATCGAGCCGCCGCCGTCGGAGCCCTGCGCCACCGGCACCAGCCCCGCCGCGACCGCCGCGGCGGCGCCGCCCGACGAACCGCCGGCCATCCGGGTGGTGTCCCAGGGCGTCACCGCGGGCGGTCGCCCCTCGGGCTCGGTGTAGCAGGGCGAGCCGAACTCCGGCGTGCTGGTCTTGCCGAGGCTGACCATCCCGGCCTCCTCGATCGCCAGCGTGACGGCGTCGGAGACCTCGGGCACGTACCCGCCGAAGGCCGGCGACCCGAACGCCGTGGGCACGCCCCGGGTCAGGTTGAGGTCCTTGATCGCCGTCGGCACGCCGGCCAGCGGCGACGCACCCTCCCCGACCGGGCCGACCGCGGCGACCTCGCGGGCGCGCAGGCGCGCCATCTCGGGATCGCGGAAGGCGAACGCGCCGTCGACGTACTCCCGCGGGAGCGCCGCGGCGCGGTCGAGGTAGTGGTCGGTCAGCTCGACGGGGTCGATCTCACCGGAGCGGATGAGGGCGCCCTGCTCGAGGGCGGTCAGTTCGTGGAGTTCGGCCACGCCCCGACCGTAGCCCGCCGCCGGAGGATGCGGGCCGACTCAGACGACCGCGAGCCCCGTCCAGGCGGCGGCCGCCGCGAGCAGGATCAGCACCAGGTTGAACGGCACCTGCGCCGTCTCGTCCCGGGACAGGTGGAACCCGGCGGCGGCCACCTGGAGGAAGAAGAGCCCGATCGCGGCCGCCACCGCGAGCCAGGGCAGGATCCCCAGCAGGGGCGGCAGCAGCAGCCCGGCCGCGCCGGCGAGCTCCAGCCAGCCGATCGTGCGGGTCAGGCCCAGCGGCACGTCGTCGACCCAGGCCATCATCGGCCGCAGCGCGTCGCGGTCCTGGAAGGCCTTCCGCGACCCCGAGAAGACGTAGAGCGCGGCCAGCAGGCCGGCCAGCACCCAGTACGTCGCCTCCGCGTCCATCGCAGGCGCCTCAGACGTCGTGGCGGCGCAGGCCGTAGGTGAGGCCGTCCACCAGCGCCTCCCACGACGCCTCGATCACGTTGGCCCCCACGCCGACGGTGACCCAGGTCGACTCGCCGTCGCTGGTCTCGATCAGCACCCGGGTGATCGCGTCGGTGCCGTGACCCTGGTCGAGGATGCGGACCTTGAAGTCGATCAGCTCGAACTTCGCGATCTCCGGGTAGGCCTGCACGATCGCCGTGCGCAGCGCCTGGTCCAGCGCGTTGACCGGGCCGTTGCCCTCGCCGGTCACCACGTAGCGCACGCCGGCCGCCTTCAGCTTCACCGTCGCCTCCGAGACCGCCTCCTCGCCCGGCTGGGCGTGGGTCAGCGTCTCGGTGATCACGCGCCAGCTCTCGACGTCGAAGTACGACGGGCGCAGGCCCTCCGCCTCCTCGATCAGCATCAGCTCGAACGACGCGTCCGCCGCCTCGAACGTGTAGCCGCGCGCCTCCATCGCCTTGACCCGCTGGGTGACCCGCGAGACCAGCTCGGGGTCGCCGGAGAGGTCGAAGCCGAGCTCGCGCCCCTTGAGCTCGATCGAGGCCCGGCCGGCCATCTCCGAGACCAGCAGCCGCATGTCGTTGCCGACGCCGGCGGGATCCATGTGCTGGTAGAGGTCGGGGTCGACCTTGATCGCGGACGCGTGCAGGCCCGCCTTGTGCGCGAACGCCGAGGTGCCGACGTACGGCTGCCGGGAGGCGGGTGGCACGTTGGTCACCTCGGCGACCGCGTGGGCGATCCGGGTGGCCTCGGTGAGCAGCCCCGGGGGCAGCACCTGGCGGTCCAGCTTGAGCTCGAGGTTGGCGACGACGTTGACCAGGTCGGCGTTGCCGGTGCGCTCGCCGTAGCCGTTGATGCAGCCCTGGACGTGGCTGGCGCCGGCGTCGACCGCGGCGAGGGTGTTGGCGACCGCGCAGCCGGTGTCGTTGTGGCAGTGGATGCCGACCCGCACGCCGGTGGTGGAGATGACGTCGTGGACCACGTCGGAGACCCACGGCGGCAGCATCCCGCCGTTGGTGTCGCACAGCGCGACCACCTCGGCGCCCGCCTCCGCCGCGGTGCGCAGCACCTCGAAGGCGTAGGAGCGGTCCAGCCGGTACCCGTCGAAGAAGTGCTCGGCGTCGAGGAAGACCTGCTGGCCCTCGGCGCGCAGGTGGGAGACGGTGTCGCGGACCATCGCCAGGTTCTCCTCCAGCGTGGTGCGCAGCGCCTTCTCGACGTGGCCCGCGTGCGACTTCGCCACCAGGGTGACGACCGAGGCGCCGCTGTCGCGCAGCGCGGCCACCAGCGGGTCGTCCGCGGCCCGTACGCCGGCGCGGCGGGTCGAGCCGAACGCGGCCAGCTTCGCGTGCTTCAGGTCGAGCTCGGTCGCCGCGCGGCGGAAGAACTCGGTGTCCTTGGGGTTCGACCCGGGCCAGCCGCCCTCGATGTAGCCGACGCCGAGGCCGTCGAGCTGCTTGGCGATGGTGAGCTTGTCGGCGACCGAGAGGTTGAGCCCCTCCTGCTGGGCGCCGTCGCGCAACGTGGTGTCGTAGACGTGGAACGCGCCGTGCAGGTCGGGGGTGGAGGTCGACGGGGCCGCGCCGTCGCGGTGGGCGTCCTGGGGGCTGGTCATCGGTCGTCTCTTTCGTGCGTTCGGGGCTGGTGCTGACGGTGTCCGCGCCCGAAATGAGAAAAACCTCCCGGGCACGAGAGGTTGGCGCGTCGACCCGGGCGGATCCCGGCATCGACGCGCTAGGTAATGATGAGCGCGGTGCGCAGCGTCGGCAGCACGCCGTCAGTCTGCCACGTCGGGCGCTATCCGTGCGGCCGGCGTCACGATGCGGTCACGTCGCTCGCGGCCGGTCGCCCGCGTCGTCACAACCCGATTGGCCCCTTTTCGGGCCGAAATGGGGCCAATCGGGTTGTGACGACGGCTAGGTCAGCCGATCCCGAACGGACCCTCGCCCGCGGGCGACCAGGCGATCCCCTGCCCCGCGCCGATCACCACCAGCACGACGGCGAGGATCGCGCAGACCGCGCACACCACCGCGCAGCCGAGCCAGGTGCGGGTGGCCGGGTAGAGCGCCCGGCCGATGGGTCCGCGGAACCGGCTCGAGGCGGGCCCGGACCACAGGGCGATGCCGAGGGCCGTGCCGCTGAGGAACAGCGTGGTGGGCAGGTCGAGCGCGGCGGCGTAGCAGAGCAGGCCGGCGGCGAGCGCCAGCCCGGCGCTCCACACGGCGAGCAGCGCGGTGCCGGTGGTCGCGCGGAGCAGGTGCCAGGGACTGGAGAACGCCCAGCGGATGCCGTCGTGCCACCGCCGGCCCCGCAGCGCCCGGCGGTCGGCGACGGCGGAGGTCGCCAGCGACCCCGCCCGCAGCAGCCACACCGCGGCGACCACGCCGATCAGCGTGAGCCAGGGAGCCGCGGCGAGGCCACCGCCGACGACGCAGGCCGCGGCCGTCACCGCGCACCCGCGGCGGAACCGCTCGCCGACGCCGACCGGCGCTGCCGGGGCGAAGGCGGGATCCAGGTACTGCTCGTCCCACTCGTCCTCGAAGCGGGCCATCGGGTCCACGCCGTCGGGGTGCGGCACCGGCGCCACGGCGGGGTACGCCGGCACCTGGCCCTCAGGCGGCGGCCACGGCCCCGCGGGGGTGGTCTCGAGCGCGCGGGTGTGCGGCGCGTCCGGGTCCGCCGCGCGCTCGGGCACCGTGGCCGGCTCGTCGGCGTCGGCCCAGGCCACGCCGGCCTGCTCGGCCCGGTCCACGGTGTCGACGTCGTCCAGACCGTCGCGCGGCGCGGCGGCCAGCGGGTACGTCATGCCCCCGTCCGCCCCGACGCCGAGCACCCCACCGGTCGGCGGGGCCGCCACCGGCGCCTCGGGGCGGGTGCTGAGCGGGCGCAGCCAGGCGAGCAGCTCCTCCAGCAGCGGCCGCTCCAGCGGGTCGGGGGCGAGCGCGGCGGCGAGCACGTCGGCCATCGGGCGCTCGATGCCGGACAGGTCGTGCTCCCCGCGGCGGGTGCGGTCCATGATCGCCATCGCGGGGCCCCGGCCGTAGGGGCCGCGGCCGGTGGCGGCGTACGCGACGGTCGCCGCCCACGCGTGCACGTCGGCGGCCGGGGTGGCCTCGTCGCCGTACAGGATCTCGGGGGCGAGGTAGCCCGGGGTGCCCATCAGCCAGCCGGTCTGGGTCAGCCGCGGGTCCTCGGCGACGCGGGCCAGGCCGAAGTCGATGAGGATCGGGGTGCGGCCCTCCATCAGCACGTTCGACGGCTTCACGTCGCGGTGCAGCACGCCGGCGGCGTGGACGGCCGCGATGCCCTCGGCCAGGCAGCCGGCCAGCCAGTAGAGGTCGCGGCCCGAGACCGTCCCCTCCTCCAGCACGTGGTCGTGCAGCGAGAGCCCCGGCACGTAGCGGGTGACCACGAAGGGCGTCTCGCCCCACGGGTCCGCCGCCAGGATCTCGGCGACCCAGGGGCTGCGGACCCGGGCGAGCGAGGTGACCTCGCGGGCCAGCCGGGCGCGGGCCTGCTGGTCGCCGACGACGTGCGGGCGCAGCACCTTCAGCGCCACCCGGCGGCCGTCGCCGCCGCGGGCCAGGTGCACGATGCCCATGCCGCCCTCGCCGAGCGGCGTGAGCAGCGTGTAGTCGCCGACCCGGGTCGGGTCGGCGGGCTGGGCACGAGCGGTCACAGCAGGAGGTTACCCAGCCCCGCCGCCCGTGCCGCCAACGTCGACGCGCGTCGGGCGTGCCGACCTCGGCGGCACGGGCCGACGACCGGGCTCAGATGCGGTGCATCCAGCCGAAGGTGTCCGGGGTCCGCCCGAACTGCACGCCGACCAGCTCCTCGCGGATCCGCATCGTCAGGTCGGTGCTCGCCGGCGCCGGGACGTCGCCCTCGGCGGTCTTGAGCGCGCCGACCGGCGTCACCACGGCGGCGGTGCCGCAGGCGAAGATCTCGCGGATCCGGCCCGACTCGACGCCCTCGCGCCACTCGTCGATGGCGAACTTCCGCTCCGTCACCTGGTGGCCCATCTTGCCGGCCAGCTCGATGATCGAGGCGCGGGTGATGCCTTCGAGGATGGTGCCGGTCTCGGGGGTGACGATCGAGCCGTCGTCGTAGACGAAGTACATGTTCATCCCGCCGAGCTCCTCGACGTACGTGCCCTCCTGGGCGTCGAGGAAGACCACCTGGTCGCAGCCGTGGGCGTAGGCCTCCTGCTGCGCGACCAGCGAGCTCGCGTAGTTGCCGCCGGTCTTGGCCGCGCCCATGCCGCCCCGGCCCGCACGGGTGTAGTCCTCGGTCAGCCACAGGGTGACCGGCTTGACGCCGCCCTTGAAGTAGGCGCCGGCCGGGCTGGTGATCACCATGAAGGTGACGTGCTGGGCCGGCCGCACGCCGAGGAACTTCTCCGAGGCGAACATGAACGGCCGGATGTAGAGGCTCTTCTCGCCGCCCTCGGCGTTCGAGGGGACCCACCGCTCGTCGACGCGGACGAGCTCCTCGACGGCCTGGATGAAGTCCGCCGTCTCCAGCACCGGCAGCGCCAGCCGGTCGCTGGACCGGGCCATCCGCTCGGCGTTGGCCTCGGGCCGGAACAGCCAGACCGAGTCGTCGTCGTGCCGGTATGCCTTCATCCCCTCGAAGGTCTCCTGCGCGTAGTGCAGGACGGCCGCCGCCGGGTCGAGGGTGATCGGGCCGTACGGCGTGATCCGGGCGTCGTACCACCCACGCTCGGGAGTCCACTCGACGGTGAACATGTGGTCGGCGAAGTTCGTGCCGAACCCCGGGTTGGCCAGGATGCCGGCCAGGGTCTCGTCGTCCGTGGGGCTCGCGGCGAGGGTGGTGGTGATCTGCATGCTCATGAATCTAGTCCTGGTGGGTGGTCGCGGCGAAGCGGGCATGAATCACCGGTCGACCGGTGATTCAGTCGCTTGACAGGCGTTGCAATGCCTGTCAAGCGCGGGAAGCCCCGGTCGACCGGTGATTCCGACGGGGCTCAGCCGGCTACTCGCGCCGCGATCGCGTCGCCCACCTCCGGCGTACGGCGCTGCTGGCCGGCCTCGCGGGCCCGCAGGTCGGCCAGGACGGCCTCCTCGATGCGGGCCGCCGCGGCCGGGTGGCCGAGGTGGTCGAGCAGGAGCGCGCCGGAGAGGATCGCGGCGGTCGGGTCGGCGATCTGCTGGCCCGCGATGTCGGGGGCCGAGCCGTGCACGGGCTCGAACATCGACGGCGAGGTGCGGTCGGGGTTGACGTTGCCGGAGGCGGCCAGCCCGATGCCGCCGCTGATCGCGGCCGCGAGGTCGGTGATGATGTCGCCGAAGAGGTTGTCGGTGACGATCACGTCGAAGCGCTGCGGGTCGGTGGTCAGGAAGATCATGACCGCGTCGATGTGGCAGTAGTCGGTGGTGACGTCGGGGTACTCCGCGGCCACCTCCTGGAACAGGCGCCACCACACGGAGCCCGCGTTGACCAGCACGTTGGTCTTGTGGACCAGGGTCAGCTTCTTGCGCGGGCGGCGCTGGGCGCGGGCGAAGGCGTCGCGGATCACGCGCTCGACGCCGAAGGCGGTGTTGACCGAGACCTCGGTGGCGACCTCGGCCGGCGTGCCGACGCGCAGGGCGCCGCCGTTGCCGGTGTAGGGGCCCTCGGTGCCCTCGCGCACCACGACGAAGTCGATCTCGCCCTTGGCGAGGACGTCGGCCGAGAGCGGGGAGACGGAGCCCGGGTAGAGCTTCGAGGGGCGCAGGTTGACGTAGTGGTCGAGCGCGAAGCGGAGCTTGAGCAGCAGGCCGCGCTCGAGGATGCCCGGGGGCAGGTTCGGGTCGTTCGGCTTGCCGCCGACGGCGCCGAGCAGCAGGGCGTCCTGGCCGCGGATGTCCTCGAGCACGCTGTCGGGCAGCACCTCGCCGGTGCGCAGGTAGCGCTCGGCACCGAGGTCGTAGCTGGTCTGCGCGAACTTCAGGTCGGCCGGGGCGGCGACCTCGAGCACCTTGAGGGCCTCGGCGGTCACCTCCTTGCCGATCCCGTCACCGGGGATGACGCCGAGGGCGACCTGGCCGGTGGTGACGGGGGTGGGGGCCGCAGCAGCGGAGGAGTCGTTCATGTGCGCAGACGTTAGTTGTCGTCGGGACGCGGGGCGTCACCGTCTCGCAGGGCAAGCGCGCCACCGCCGAAGGCGGCCTGGAGCGCGTCGCGGGCCGTGGAGCCGTCGCGGTGGCCGTCGTACTGGTGACGGAAGGGGTGGTTCGGGTCGTGCTTGGCCGGGCCCCACTCCGTGCCGGACCAGTCGGGGTACATGTCGTACATCGTTCTTCCTCTTCCAGGATCGTTCTCGGATGACTCGGATGGCTTCGCTGAGGTGAAGCCCCGGGGCCACCCGCCGTGGCGGGTGGGTGTCATCTCGTGGATCGCACGAGGAGGACGTCGGTGCAGACGGGTGCGGGTCGCGCGGAGGTGGTCCGGCCGATGACCCGCCGCGGAGGGTGTGCCCCGGGGCTTCGATTCAACTGATGAGAAGCCCAGCGGGGGGTGGAACGCGCACCGCGTGACACCGCGGCGAGGTGGCCTCTCTCAGGCCCCGCCGCGGCGCACAATTACGAGAAGGGTGCTCCGCATGGTGCGCACACTGTACGACGTCGGCGGCCGTCGTGCGTGGGATTTGCGGCGCGTGTTCGGATCGCGAGACGTGACCGGATGGCGAGACGGGCATCCCGCGATGCAGGACCCCGGGGTGCGAGACTCGGCGCCATGAGCGCGAACCCCGAACTCCCCGACGTCGTGCGCCGCGCCTTCGACGTGTGCCGCCGCGCGGGCTACGTGTCGTTCTGCCGCAACGAGACCGGCCGGCTGCTGGCCTCCCTGGCGGCGACCCGGAGCGGCATCATGGCCGAGTTCGGCACCGGCTGCGGCGTCGGCACCGCGTGGCTGCGCTCCGGGGTGCGCGGCACCAGCGCCAGCATCCTGACCGCCGAGCTCGACCCGCGGCTGGCGTCGGCCGCCGCGGAGATCTTCACCGACGATCCGCTCGTCGACGTGCTCACCGCCGACTGGTCCACGCTGATGGACAAGGGGCCGTACTCGCTGCTCTTCCTCGACTCCGGCGACCCCGACGCGGTCGGCGTGGACCGGCTCGCCGACCTGGTCGAGCCGGGCGGCGTCGTCGTGCTCGACGACTTCGTGCCGTGCCAGATGTGGCCGCCGATCACCGACGGGCGGGTCGACATCCTGCGCGAGCAGTGGCTGACCGACGAACGGTTCACCGCGGTGGAGCTGATGGTCGCGCCCGACGCCTCGCTGATCCTCGCCACGCGCCGCTGAGTTGGATGGGCCGAGCCCCGGCTCGGCGTGCCCCAAGGCCCGGTTCGGGCTGCCCCAAGGCCCGGTTCGGGCTGCCCCAAGGCCCGGTTCGGGCTGCCCCAAGGCCCGGTTCGGGCTGCCCCGAGCCCCGGCTCGCGCGTCAGACCTCGCCGGGCTGCCCGCGGCGGACGACGATGCGGGTCCAGGCGCCCAGGTAGATCCGCTCCCCCGGCGCCACCTCGCGCTTCTCCCCCGGCGGCAGCGGCTGGCGCGGCAGCGTGCCGACCGAGCTGCCGACGTAGGTGCCGTTGGAGGAGCCGAGGTCCTCGACCCACCAGCGGGTGCCGTCGGTGGTCAGCTGGCAGTGCCGGCGGCTGATCCCCGTGTCCGAGGCCAGGTCGACGTCCGGGTGGATGCCACGGCTGCGCGAGGTCCGGCCGACCAGCGCGGAGGTCGCCGGGATCCGGATCACCTGCGGCACCCCCGCCGAGGGCAGCGGGTCGGCGGAGTCCTGCTCCGCGTACCAGTCCGGGTCGATCCAGACCTCGGCCACCCAGGGCTCGTCCAGCGCCGGGGCCAGCGGGGCCACGGCCGGCTCCGCCGGGGCGGCGGGCTCGGGCTCCGCCTCCCCGGCCGGCGGCGAGGACGGGGGCGATGACGGCGGCGGGGACGACGGGGGCGGGAACGACGGGGGCGGGAACGACGGCGAGGCGGGCGGGAACCCGGTCAGGTCCGAGAGGTCGAGCGGCGAGGGCGTCACAGGTCGCGGCATCGTGCCGGTGGTGAAGTCGTAGCCGCAGGCCTCGCAGAACAGCGCGTTCGGCGGGTTGCTGGCCTGGCAGTTCGGGCAGGTCGCGGCGTCGGGCACCTCGGGCGCCTCGGGCACCGGCGCCGCCGCGGCGGCCGCTCCCGCCGACTGCCCCGCCGACTCCCCCGACTGCTCCCCCGACGGCGCGCCCGCGTCCGCGGGCTCCTCCGCGGGAGCGGCCGCCGCATCGGCACCGATCGGCAGGCCGCAGACGTCGCAGTAGTCGTCGGCCTCGGAGGCGTGCCCGGTCGGGCAGGTGGAGGTCATGCGGGTCCCTTGCGGATGCGCGTGGTCTTGGTCGAGGCGGTGTCGAGCGCCATCTCGTCGGCCTTGTCCACGACCCGCTTGAGCCGGACGGTGCCCTCGGCCGGGCTGTCGATCTCGACCACCTTCCGGAGCTTGGTCGTGGCCTCCTCGTTGCCGGTCTCGGCGGCCAGCTGGACGGCGCGGCCCAGCTTGGTGGTCGCGGTCGCCTCGTCGCCGGCGGCCTTCGCGGCCAGCCCCTCCTGGATCGCCTGCGCGAGCTCGGTCTGGCCGGTGTAGTGCGCGACCTGCTGGTCGATCCGCGCCGTCAGCTCGGAGTTGTTCGACCACTTGGCCTTGACCAGGCCCTGGGCGACCGCCTCGGACCCCAGCGTCAGCTGCACCCGGGCGGCGAGCTGCTCCTGGCCGAGCGCCTTCGCCGCCACGCGGATGGCCACGTGGTAGTCGCGGGACTCGTCCGACCAGGCGCCGGTCGGGTAGTCGCCGGTGAGCGGGTTGACCGGCACCCGGCGGTCCGTGAGGTCCTCCAGCGTCGGCGCCACCTGCCGGACGAAGAGCACCTGGGCGCCCTGCGGCGCCCACACCCGCAGCTTGGCGTCCGCGACGCCACGGGCCATCGAGGCCCGCATGATCTGCTGGAACTCGGCGCGCATCTGCTCCGGCCCCGGGATGATGTCGACCGTGCCGAGCAGCGCCTGCGCGATCCGGCGGACCTCGGCGACCTGCCAGTCGGTGCCGACGCCGCGGCAGTCGCACTGGTAGTACCCGGTGGCGCGGCGGATCGCCTCGTCCAGCCGGCCGGCCCGCTCGCGGTTCTCGCCGTCGGTGAGCAGCAGCGCGTGGCGCTGGGTGACCTGCGGGACGGAGGCGAACAGCTGTCCGGCCAGCTCCAGCCAGGTGCTGATCGCGGTGCCGCCGCTGCCGACGAACCGGTTGATCGCGCCGGCCGCCTCCTGGCGGGTGCGCCGGTCCATCCGGACCAGGCCGGGGCCGGAGGTCACCAGCGGGTAGGCCAGCATCGCCCGGTCCGCGCCGGCGATGACGGCGAACCACGTGCCGTCGACGATCTCGGCCAGCGCCGCCTGCGCCGCGTCCTTGGCCGCGGCCATCGTCACCGGGCCCATCGAGCCGGAGGTGTCGACGATGATGATCTCGCCGGCGTCGCCGCTGCCGGACTGCCCGGCGGTGCCCGCCCCGGTGCAGGTGACGGTGACGATCGCGTTGACGTCGGTCCCGCCGTCGGGGAGGAACTCGTTCTGGTAGACGGCGGCGCTGAACTCAGCCATCGGTGGGACCTCCCTGGGTCGTGGTCGGCGGCACTGCGGGTGCTGCGGGGGCTTCGGGTACGACGGGGGCCGGGCGCTCCGCATTCTGCCCGACCCTCGCCAGGGCGACGGTGATGTTGTCCTGCCCGCCGCGGGCGTGCGCGAACGCGACCAGCGCGAGCGCCAGCGCGCCCGGCTCGTCGGTGCCCGCCTCGGCCACCCGGGCGCCGAGCTCGGCGGGCGTCGAGGCGTAGTTCCACAGGCCGTCGGAGCAGGCCAGCACCCAGCCGGGGCCCGTCACGTCCATCGAGGTGACCCGCGGGTCCAGGTCGGGGCTGTCGCGGCCCAGCCACTTGGTGATCGCGTGCGCCTGCGGCGAGGCCTCGGCGACCTCGCGCGGGACGCCGGCCTCGATCTGGGCCTGCGCCAGCGAGTCGTCGACGCTCAGCTGGACCCCCTCGCCGTCGTCGGGCAGCCAGTAGACGCGGGAGTCGCCGATCGTCGCGACGTGCAGGCGCGAGCCCTCCAGCACGGCGACGGCGAGGGTCGCCGACGCCGGGTTCACCGAGTCGGGGTCGGTGTTGGCCACGATCGCGGTGTTGGCCGCCCGCACGGTGTCGGCGAAGGTCCGGACCACGGCCGCCGCGCGGCTGTCCGGGGTGCCCATCCCCGCCGGCATCGGCATCCGCAGCACCTCCCGGGCGGCGTGGGCGCCGGCCAGCGAGGCGACGTCGGAGTCGATCGAGTTCGACACCCCGTCCAGCACCACCAGCACCGCCCGCGAGCCCGGCTCGGCGCCGGCCAGCAGCGCCATCGCGTCCTCGTTGCGCGCGTGCGCGATGCCGCGGTCGCAGACGCCGGCCACCCAGGAGGCCGGCTGCTCGCGGAAGTGGTCGCGCTCGCTGGGCGCCTTGGTGCCGCACGAGGTGCAGTACAGGTCGGGGCCGACCTCCCCGCCGCACTCGGCGCACGGGCGCCGGGTGTCCACCGGCGGGTCCGGCAACGACCCGGCCGGGCGCCGGGTGGGGGCGCTGATCGGCGCCTCGCTCAGCGGGTCGCCGGGCGGCGCCGGCCACGTCCCCGCCGGCGGCTCGAACGCCGGCGCGGTGCCGACGGCGGCGCCGCAGCCCTCGCAGAACCGGGCGCCCGCGGTCAGCGCCGCGCCGCAGGAGGCGCAGGTCACGGCCGTCTCCCCCGCGCTCACGTCAGCGTCCAGTTCCGTACGGCGTTGGCCCGGTTGACCAGCGCGACCCGCTCGGTGCGGTCGCCGGTGTCGTGGGCGAGGGCGCGCAGCGCCGACTCCAGCCCGTCGCGGACGCCCTCCTCGGTCGCCTCCAGCGAACCGATCCGCCGCGTCGGCGTACCGCCGCCCGAGCCGCCGACGTCGGCGGTCACCACGGGCAGCGCCTCGCTCAGGATCCGCACGAAGAACCGCTGCCGGGTGGAGCCCTCGATCTGGGCGGTCTCGATGGTGCGCATCGCCTGGTCCAGCACCGCCAGGCGCTGCGCGGAGCTGGCCGTCGTGTCCGACGCGCTGCCCGCGAGCAGCACCTCGGCGCGGCGCCGCCGGCTCTCGTTGTAGCCGCGGCTGGTGGTCGGCACCTGGTCCAGCGCGGCCACCGCCCCGGTGGTGTCGCCCGCGGCGGCGCGGACCCGGGCGATGCCGAAGGCGGCTGGCGGCACGAAGGCGGCGTCGGTGGCCAGGCAGACCCGGTACAGCCCCTCGGCGACCGCCGGCAGCCCGCCGCGCTCGCAGGCGTAGGCCAGCGCCAGCTTGGGTGCCAGCTCGCCGGGCACCTGCTGGTAGACGGCGTTGAAGGCGGCCTGGGCGTCCTCGAAGTCCGCCGTCGCGAGCGCGGCCAGCCCCTCGACCCACAGCGCCCGCCACTCCCACGGGTCGTCCACGAGCAGGCTGGTGGCCGCCTCCCGGGCGCGGACCGGGTCGGCCAGCTCCAGCGCGGCGCGGGCGCGGGCCAGCCACACCTCGGCACTGTCCTCGGGCGCGCCGCGCAGGTCCTCCAGCCGCTGCGCCGGCTCCTCGTCGCCCAGGGTGGAGAGCCAGCCGTACTGGGGGTCGGTGGTGTCGACCCGCAGACCCGGCAGCTGGTCCCAGGACTCGATCGGCCCCGCCGTGGCCGGGGACTCGAAGAGCACGGAGGCCGCGCTGGTCGGGGCGGTCGCCCCGCGACCCCGGGCCACCACCTCGCGGAGCACGCCGAGCACCTGGGACCGCAGCTCGTCGACGGAGGCGAACCGGTCGGCCGGGTCGGGGGCGCAGCACTTGGCGACCAGCCAGTAGAGCGAGTCGTGCTGGGCGAAGAGCGGGGTCGCCTCGACCGGCGGCAGCGAGTACAGGTAGGTGCCCTGGTAGCCGCGGAACTCCATGCAGAGCACCAGCAGCGTGCGGCCGATCGTGTAGATGTCGGAGGCCACCGACGGGCCGACCTCGGCCACCTCCGGGGCCTGGTAGCCGACGGTGCCGTAGATCGGCGAGTCCAGGTCGTCGATCCGGCGCACGCCGCCGAGGTCGATCAGCTTCATCGCGTCGCCGACCTGGATCATGTTGTCGGGCTTGAAGTCGCAGTAGACCAGCCCGAGGTCGTGCAGGTAGGCGAAGGCCGGCAGCAGCTCGAGGATGTACGCCAGCGCCTGGTCGACGGGGAGCGGGTCGTAGGCGCCGCCGTTGGCCGCGATGCGCTGCTTGAGGATCTCCTTCAGCGAGCGGCCGCCGACGTACTCCATGACGATGTAGCCGGCACCCTCGTGGGTGACGAAGTTGTAGATCTCCACGATCGAGGGGTGCTCGACCTGGGCCAGGAACTGCTGCTCGGCGATGGCGGCGGCCAGCGCGTCCGGGTCACCAGCGTTGAGCAGGCCCTTGAGCACCACCCAGCGGTTGGAGACGTTGCGGTCGCGGGCCAGGTAGATCCAGCCGAGGCCGCCGTGGGCCAGCGCGCCGGCCACCTCGTACTGCCCGGCCACCAGATCGCCCTGCTCGAGCTTGGGGGTGAACGAGAACCGGGTGCCGCACTGCGGGCAGAACCCCTCGCTGCGCCCCTCCTGGCCGTCGATCCCGCGGCCGACGGCGTTGCCGCACTTGGCGCAGCTGCGCTTCTCCTCCGGCACCTGGGGGTTGGCCATGATCGCGGCCGCGGCGTCGACCGGCGAGGCCGGCGGCACCGTGGTCAGCCCGGCGCCCAGCCGTGCCGCCCGCATCCGCTGCGACCCGGTGCGGGTACGTCGCGTGGCCGTCGAGCCGGTCGAGCCGGCCCGCTTGGAGCCGATCGCCGCGGACTGGACGCGGCTCGCGGAGGTCGCGACCGAGACGCTGCCGTCGGTCAGGGGCGCGGCCTGGGCGGCGGTCGCCAGCGCGGTCGCCTCCGAGACCGCGACGTTCGGCGTGGCCGGCGTGCCGCAGACGTCGCAGTAGCCGTCCAGGATCGTGCCGGTGCAGCCGGGCCGGGCGCACGGGCTGCCGTCGGGCACCGGCGGCCGGCCGGTGGGCGGCGTCGGCACCGCCGGGGCCGACGGGCTCGCCGTCGCGGTGGCGACCCCGCTGCTCGCGCCGCCCTCGCCGGGCATGCCGCAGACGTCGCAGTAGCCGTCCACGATCGAGCCGGTGCAGCCCGGCTGGGTGCAGGCGCCGCTCATGAGGTCTCCTTCGCGAGCCAGGTCTGGTAGGTCGTCACGAGCTGGCGGGCCACGGCCATCGGCGCCGGCCGGCGGCCCAGCACCTCGCGGGCCTGCCGCTCGCTGGCGGCGAGGTCGGCGCTGCCGGCGACGCCGGAGAGCCGGGCCTTCGCCACGTAGGCGTCCAGCAGGTCGACCAGCTGGCGGTGCTCGGCCAGCGCGTCGGCGTACTTGTGCTGGGCCAGCTCCAGCGCCTGGGAGACCCGGTCCAGGCGGGTCAGGTAGGGGTCGATCGCGTCCGGGGTGACCGGCACCGGGCCGAGCGCGGAGACGTCGGGGACCGCGTAGTGGGGCGCGGGGTCGACGGTGGTCACGCAGGTCTCGGCGAGCTTGCGCAGCGCGGCCTCGCGAGCCTCCAGGTCGTCGCGCAGCTCGCGCGCGGAGAGCACCCGGTCACGGGCGTCGCGGCGGCGCGCGTTGCCGACGATCAGGTCCCGCTCGTAGGTGGTGGCGTCGACCTCGAACGGGTCGAGCAGACCGCCCACGTCGGCGCCCCGCTCGGCGCGCTCCGCGATCGACTCCAGCCGGGCCATCAGGCCGGCCAGGCGGCGTACGGCGTCGTCGCGGGTGGTGGCGGGCTCCAGCGCGACCTGGTCGCGGATCCGCTCCAGCTGGGCGCGCAGGCCGCGGATCCGGGCCGCGTCGGCGGCGGCGTCGGGGGCCAGCGCGAGCCGGGAGCGGAGCTGGCCGGTCAGGGCGTCGCAGAGCCGGCACGCCTCGGGCAGGGAGACCGCGAGCCCGCCGGGCAGCTCGGTGGCGCCGTCGAGGCGGCCCCAGATGAGCGCGGAGATGCGCTCGCGCTCCTGGCGCAGCACGCGGCCGCCGTCCCAGGTCGCGAAGACCAGCTGGTAGCGGTCGGTGATCGCCTTCCACAGCGCCAGCGCGAGCGCCATGTCGCCGGCCAGCTCTCCCCCGCGGCCCGCGCCGAGCGCGGCGGTGTCGAGCTCGTGCAGCTCGTCGCGGCGCACCCGCAGCCAGGTGTCGAGCCCGGCGAGGTAGGCCTGGATCTCGGCGGGCTCCAGGGCGTCGCCGAGGTGGCCCGGCGCCAGCGGCGCCGAGGCGGTCATCGAGGTCATCGGGTGCCCACCACCCCTCAGCGCCCGTAGCGCGCGGTCGGCGGGTTGCTGGCGTCCGGGGCACCCAGGTAGGGCTCGAGCCAGCGCCCGTAGGAGCGCCGCCACGACCCTTCGGAGCGCATCTCGACGAGCACCGCGTTGACGAAGCGGACCAGGTCGACGTCGTCGAGGTTGGCGGCCACGCCGTAGGGCTCGTCGGTGAACGCGGCCTGGTTCGGCACGACGGCGTAGGGGTCCTGGGCGGCGAGGCCGGCCAGCACCACGTCGTCGCCGGTGATGGCGTCCACCTCGCCCTGCTGGAACCTCACCAGGCAGCCGGTGTGGTTCTCGGCCGCCTCGGCATCCGCCTCGGGCTCCTTGGCCTGGATGTTGTCGATGCTGGTGGTGCCCGCGGGCGCGCAGACCTTCACCCCCGCCAGGTCGGCGGGCCCGGAGTAGTCGGCGGCCAGGTCGGAGCGGAGCAGCACCTTCTGGCCGGAGTGGTAGTACTCCGCGGAGAAGGCGACCTCCTTCCAGCGGCTGCAGTTGATGGTCATGTTGCGGACCACCAGGTCGATGTCGCCGCTCTCGAGCAGCGGGATCCGGTCCGCGGCGCTGATCACCCGCAGCTGGAGCGGGACGCCGATCTCGTCGGCGATGCGATCGGCGACGTCGATGTCGAAGCCCTCGATCTTGTTCGTCTCCGGGTCGCGCGAGCCCATCAGCAGGGTGTCGGCCGAGACGCCGACGACCAGCCGGTCGGCCTTGCGGATGCGCTGCAGGGCCGCCCCGGACTCGCGGGAGGGGGCGTAGGAGCGCAGGTCGGCCTCCGTGGTGTCGCACTCGGCGGCCGCCGGGGCCTCCGCCGACGGGGCCACCTCGGCCGCCGGGAGCGGATGGCGAGCAGCGCCAGGCCGGCGATCGGCACCCGGCGCAGCGTGCAGGCGAGCGCGTCGAAGAGCACCGCGAAGACCGCGCCGCCGGCCAGCATCAGCGGGACCACCGA
>NZ_JBEGDJ010000072.1:0-17411 GCF_040191335.1 Nocardioides sp. YIM 152588
GGCGGCGACCGAGTCGGCGCTCAGCAGCGCCTCGACCTCACTGAGGGGGCGCAGCGCCGACCGGGACAGGGACTGCTCGCGGAGCGCGGTCGCGCTGACCTTCGTGCCCGCGCCGACGAGCGCCGCCCGGGCGGCCGTCGCGAGCAGCCGGCCGAGCGGGTGCGCGAGGGCGTGGACGCCGCGCTCCTTGTGCGCCAGCACCATCGCCCGCAGCGCGCCCTCGTAGGCGCCGGTCGCGTACGGCGGCGCCAGCCCGGGCGGCGCGGGCGTGGGCCAGGCCGCGCGCGCCGCGTCCGGGAGCGCCCGCAGGCAGCCTCGGCAGAGGGGTCGCCCGGGCCGCTCGCAGGCGACGCAGGCGGAGCCGAGCACCAGCTCGGCGAGTGCGTCGACGAGCTGCGCCGGAACCCGTTCGGGCGGGCCGGGCGCTGGGGCGTCTGGGCGGGAGGTCACCCGGCCGAGTGGACCACCCGGGCGACGGGGGCGTCGAGCGTGCCGGCTCCCCTGTGGAGGCGGTGGGGAGGAGGCGGTCGGTGGTCCGGCCCTCAGCCGACGTAGGCCAGCTGCGCCACGCGCATCCCGAGCTGCACCGACTCGCGGGTGCGGACGTTGACCAGGCCGTCGGGCAGCACGGCGAACAGGGGGCTGGCGTCGGTGCCGGGCCCGGCGAGGCCCAGGACGCGGCCGCTGACGATCGTGGTCGCCGCGTCCACGCCGATCGCCGCGCCGTCGACCGGGACGAGGTCGACCTCGAAGAGGCTCCGCGGGCGGGCGGGGGTCAGGACCCCGAGCCGGGTGGGCGTGCTCCACGCGATGTCGACGACGCGCTGCCGCTCCACGGCGGGCTGCACGGTGAACGGCGCGATCACCCGGGTGACCGTCTCGCGGCGCCCGACGACGACGCGGGCCCCGACGACCTCGTCGCCGCCGGCGCGCCGCACCACCGCCAGCAGGCGGGTCCCGTCCCGGGAGACCAGCAGGCGGCGTACGCGCTCGCCGGTGATGCCCGGGACGTCGACCTCCCGGACCCGGCCGTCCTCGACGCAGCGCACCACCGCACCACCGTCCGCGCGGTCGAGCAGCCAGAGCCGCCCGGCGTAGTCCCAGGTGGGGCGCAGCAGGTCGGTGGCCCCGGCGAGCACCGTGGTCGCCTCGGCCCCCTCGGGGACGAGGCGGATGGGGGCCACGACCGCGGACCGGCCGTCGGCGGTGACGCCGGCGGCCTCCTCGGCCAGCGGCTCGACGGCGGCACTGCGCAGCCCGGCCCCGCTCGCGCCGAGCGGCCCGTCGACGGCGGACAGGTCCCCGGGGTTGCCGCGCACCACCCGCCCGGCGCGCAGGCCGTAGAGCAGGCCGGAGGTGCCGGACCCGTTGGGGTCGTACTCGCTGCCGGAGGTGACCTTGTAGAGCGACTCGCCGTTGGCCAGGCGCACCTCCTGGCCCGCGATCCGCACGCGGAACGCGGTGATCCCCGGGTCCTGGCGCAACGTCCACGCCAGCTGCGCGACCATCAGCTCGACCTGCTCGGGCGCGGGCGGCGAGCCCTGGCCGACCAGATTGACGTCGGCCACGCCGGTGTCGGAGACCGGGACGGACAGCCCGACGGTGACCTCGGCGGGCAGGAACGTGCGCACCACACCGCGGAGGTTCATCGGCGGGCCGCTGAGCAGGGCGGAGACCAGGGTGGTCGCCAGCTGGTCGCCGATCGGCAGGAAGACCGGCTCCGGCACCAGGATCCGGGCCGCGGGGTCGAAGTAGTAGAGCGCGACCTGGCGGAATCGCTGCTGGAACCAGGACGCCGGCACGATCAGCGCGTCCGGCGGTCCCGCGATCCGGAACTCGCCGTCCTCGATCGTCATCGGGAACCGCAGCTCGCGCTCGTCGGCCGGCAGCTCCCCGCGCCAGGCGCCGGAGGCGTCGAGCAGGTCGGCGTCGGTGAGCTGGACCTTGACGGTCGTACCGGACTCCTGGGGCGGCAGGAAGTCGGCGTACACGATCGTCGAGGCCTCCGGGTTCCACTCCCCCGCCGCCTCCTCGCTGAGGTACTCCTTGGCGACGGCGGTCTGGATCGGCCAGGCGGTCATCGCGTCGAGGAAGCCGTTGACGATCTGCTGGCGGGACTCGCCGGAGGTGGGCGGCCGGGCGTCGATGTCGGAGGCGCGGCGGGTCCCCTCGCTCGCGGATCCGTCGCGGGTGACCACCGCGCCACGGTCGGGGAGGCCGACGCAGCCGGAGACGACCAGCGCCGCCGCCAGTACGCCGGCGGCGAGGGCCAGGCTCCTGCGGGACCGCCCCACGGGGAGGCGCCCGGCGGTCATCGGCGCCCACCCCCGGGGCCGCCGGTGGTCACGTCGGCGGCACCGCCGGCGCCCTCGGGCTCGTCGGCATCGGGACTCGGGAGGGCGGGCCGGGCCGTCGCGGGGTCGGGCTCGGGCGTCTCGGCGGCCTCGAGGGTGGGGGCGTCGGTCGGGGCGAGCGGCAGCGGGCTGTGGCTCAGCATCGCGCCGGCGTGCCGGGGAACGGTGAGGCGGAACTGGGCACCGCCTCCGGGGCGGCCCCAGGCCTGGAGCCAGCCGCCGTGCAGGTGGGCGTCCTCGAGGGAGATGGCCAGACCGAGCCCGGTGCCGCCGCTGACCCGGGTGCGGGCCGGGTCGGAGCGCCAGAACCGGTTGAACACCATCGCGGCCTCGCCGGGCGCCAGCCCGACCCCGTAGTCGCGCACGGTGACGGCGGCGGCGTGCCCGTCGCCGGCCAGGCGCACGACGACCGGGCGGTCGGGGTCGTCGGGGTCGGCGTGGTCGATGGCGTTGTTGACCAGGTTGCGCAGGATCCGCTCGACCCGCCGGACGTCGACCTCGGCGCGGACGGCGCCGTCGGGCGCGACCACCTCGACGCGGACGCCGCGCGACTGCGCCATCGGGTGGCAGGCGTCGACGACGCGGTGGGCGAGGTCGACGAGGTTGGTGTCCTCGGTCTCCAGGACGGCGACCCGGGCGTCGAAGCGGCTGATCTCCAGCAGGTCCACGAGCAGCCCCTCGAACCGGTCCAGCTCGTCCTGGAGCAGCTCGGCGGCGCGCCCGGTCACCGGGTCGAACTCGTCGCGGGCCTCGTAGAGGACGTCGCCGGCCATCCGGACCGTGGTCAGCGGCGTGCGGAGCTCGTGGGAGACGTCGGAGACGAACCGCCGCTGCACCCAGCTCAGCTCCTCGAGCTGGCGGATCTGGCGCTGGAGGTTGGTGGCCATCTGGTTGAACGAGTAGGCGAGCCGCGCCAGGTCGTCCTCGCCGGTCACCCGCATCCGCTCCTGCAGCCGGCCGGCGGCGAGGCGCTCGGCGGTCTTGCGGGCCAGCCGGATCGGGGTGACGACCTGCCGGGTGACCAGCCAGGCGATGGCGCTCAGCAGCAGGACGAGCAGGCCCGCGGCGGTCAGCAGCGCCCGCGTGACCAGGTCCAGGGTCTCCTGCTCCTCGGCGAGCGGGAACAGGAAGTAGAGGGTGTAGGTCTGGCCGTCCGAGGGCAGCTGGACCTGGGAGCCGACGACGACGCCCGGCTCGGAGACGACCGTCCCCTCGGTGCTGGTGTGCACGATGCGCGTGAACGTCCAGGCCGTCGCGCGGTTGATCCCCTCGAAGTGGTCCTCGAGGTCGCCGGGCACGCTGGACAGGTCGAGGCCGCCGGAGGAGACCGCGCCGCCGTCGGAGAGCGACGTGCCGTCGCCCTCGGGCCCGCTCAGCACGACGTAGTAGCCGCGGCTGTCACCGCGCTCGATGATCGGGTCGATCAGGTCGCGCTGCTGGCGGCTGACGTTGACCTCGGTGCCGCTCGCGGCGGCCAGCCGGTCCTCGGCGTCGCCGATCTCGGCGTCGACCTCGCCGAGGACGACGTCGACCCGGTGGCGCACGACGCCGTCGCGGGTCTGCTGGAGCAGCAGCCAGCCGACCGCGCTGACGACGATCACCGACATCACCACGGTGCCGACGACCACCCGCGCCTGGATGGAGCGTCGCCAGATCGTCAGCGCCCGACGCACCCCCGTCGGGACGGTGGACCAGAGGGAACGACCGTCACCCGCCATCGTCGTACTGACCGCCCGCCGTCTAGCTCGCCCCGGCCTTGTAGCCGACGCCGCGGACCGTCAGCACGATCTCGGGGTGCTCGGGGTCGTGCTCCACCTTGGAGCGCAGCCGCTGCACGTGGACGTTGACCAGCCGGGTGTCGGCGGCGTGCTGGTAGCCCCAGACCTCCTCCAGCAGCACCTGGCGGGTGAAGACCTGCCAGGGGCGGCGTGCGAGGCAGAGCAGGAGGTCGAACTCGAGCGGGGTGAGCGCGATCTCGACGCCGTCGCGGCTGACCGAGTGGCCCGCGACGTCGATGGTGAGGTCCTTGAGCGTGATGCTCTCCGCGACCACGGTCTCGGTGCGCCGGACCCGGGCGCGGATCCGCGCGACCAGCTCCTTCGGCTTGAACGGCTTGACCACGTAGTCGTCGGCGCCGGACTCGAGGCCGACGACGACGTCGACGGTGTCGCCCTTGGCGGTCAGCATGACGATCGGCACGCCCGACTCGGCGCGGATCTCCTTGCAGACGTCGATGCCGTCGCGGCCGGGCAGCATGAGGTCGAGCAGCACCAGGTCGGGACGGTAGTCGCGGAACTCGCCGAGCGCCTGGTCACCGCGCGCGCAGACGCGGGAGTCGAACCCCTCCTGGCGCAGCACGATGCCGAGCATCTCGGCCAGCGGCGCGTCGTCGTCGACGACCAGCACCCGGCCCTTCGTCGGGTACGTCGGCGCACCGGCAGGCAGACTCATGCCGACCATCTTGCCATTCGGACCTGCGTGGATCCGAAGTCGCGAGGACCGCGGCCGGGCGGCGGCGCCGAGGGCGTCACCGTGGGACGTCACCGAGCGGGTGGCGGGTCGTGTGCCTGAGACATCGGAATCCCGGGTCCTGGGGCACACGACCCCAACCCCGGGCGGTGCCGGTCCGCCCGGGGAACGCCGACGGGCCGCCCGGAGGTCATCCCCCGAGCGGCCCGTCGCCGATCAGCTCAGTACCGGTAGTGGTCCGGCTTGAACGGTCCCTCGATCGGCACGCCGAGGTAGTCGGCCTGCTCCTGGGTCAGCTCGGTCAGCTCGACACCGAGGGAGTCGAGGTGGAGCCGGGCGACCTCCTCGTCGAGCTTCTTCGGCAGCACGTGCACGCCGACCTCGTACTCGGCGGAGTTCGCGTAGAGCTCGACCTGCGCCAGGACCTGGTTGGTGAACGAGTTCGACATGACGAACGACGGGTGGCCGGTCGCGTTGCCGAGGTTCAGCAGGCGGCCCTCGGAGAGGACGATGACCTTCTTGCCGTCGGGGAAGATCCACTGGTGGACCTGGGGCTTGACCTCGTCCTTGACGATGCCCGGGATCTTCGCGAGTCCGGCCATGTCGATCTCGTTGTCGAAGTGGCCGATGTTGCCGACGATCGCCTGGTGCTTCATCCGCTCGAAGTGCTCGACACGGATGATGTCGAAGTCACCGGTGGTGGTGATGAAGATGTCGGCCTTGTCGACGACCGACTCCAGGCGCTTGACCTCGTAGCCGTCCATCGCCGCCTGCAGCGCGCAGATCGGGTCGATCTCGGTGACGATCACGCGGGCGCCCTGGCCGCGCAGGGACTCCGCGCAGCCCTTGCCCACGTCGCCGTAGCCGCAGACCACGGCGACCTTGCCGCCGATCAGCACGTCGGTGGCCCGGTTGAGGCCGTCGATCAGGCTGTGCCGGCAGCCGTACTTGTTGTCGAACTTCGACTTGGTGACCGAGTCGTTGACGTTGATCGCGGGGAAGAGCAGCGAGCCCTCCTTGAAGCGCTCGTAGAGGCGGAGCACACCGGTGGTGGTCTCCTCCGAGACGCCCTTGATCCCGTTGGCGATCGTGGTCCAGCGCTGCGGGTCGTTCTCGAGCGAGCGGCCGAGGACGCGCAGCACCTCCTTGAACTCGTGGTTGTCGGTGGTGTCCGGGGACGGCACGGCGCCGGCCTTCTCGAACTCGACGCCCTTGTGCACCAGCAGGGTGATGTCGCCGCCGTCGTCGAGGAGCATGTTCGGCCCCTCGCCGTCGAAGTCGAAGACCTGCTCGGCGAGGTCCCAGTACTCCGCGAGCGTCTCGCCCTTCCACGCGAACACCGGGGTGCCCTGCGGGTTCGAGTGCGTGCCGTTCGGGCCGACGACGACCGCCGCGGCGGCGTGGTCCTGGGTGGAGAAGATGTTGCAGGAGGCCCAGCGCACCTGCGCGCCGAGCGCGACCAGCGTCTCGATCAGCACGCCGGTCTGGATGGTCATGTGCAGCGAGCCGGCGATCCGGGCGCCCTTGAGCGGCTGCGAGTCGGCGTACCGCTCGCGCATCGCCATCAGGCCGGGCATCTCGTGCTCGGCGAGGGTCAGCTCCTTGCGGCCGTACTCGGCCAGGGTCAGATCAGCGACGTTGTAGTCCATGGATGTGTCGTCCTCAAGACTCGTGAAGAGGTGTCCTGCGGCGCATCTGCGCTCCTCCGGGATCTCCCGCGCATGACCTGGCCCACCCTACAAGCGACGGCGCACGTCGGGGGAAACCCCCGGCGGGATTCAGGCGCGACCGGGCCGCCGGCCGCCGGCGAGCGCCCGCAGCCGCGACCGCAGCCCGGCGGTACGGCGGGAGGCGTCCGCGTCGTCCGCCGTCGGCGTGCCGGGCGCCTCCGAGCGCGCCCGCCCGCGCAGCTCGCCGAGCAGCTGGGCGTTGAGCCGGACCGAGGCCTCCAGCAGCTCGGCCTCGGTGACCTCGTCGGGTCGGCGCCGCGGGGGCAGCTCGGCGGGGACGCGCAGACGCGCGGGGTCGCCGAGGACGTCGTACCCGCCGGCGGCGAGCAGGTCCGCCGCGCGGTCGCCGCGCCGGCGGGCGTCCTCGACCCGGTCCTCGCCGGGCCAGAACCGCTCCGCGTCCGGGGTGACCAGCAGCCGGTCGGCGAGCACGGTGCGGATCCACCGCGCCCGCTCCTGGGCGGTCTGGAACGAGCCGAGGTGCGCGTTGACCCGGCGCAGCAGCTCCGCCTCGACCACGCCCATCGAGGCGTTCGGGAAGGCGTCGGCGACGTCGACCGCGTCCGGGTCGATGCCGATCACGGTCGCGAACCGGCGCCAGAGCTCGTCGCGGGGGTCGCCGGGACCCGGGGAGACGATCACGTGCACGCGCTCGTCCGGCAGCACCGGCCGCAGCCGCTCCAGCACTAGGCCGAGGTCGAGCGCCCGCCAGTTCCAGGTCACCCGGGGGTCGTCGGACTCCCGCCGGCTGTAGTCGGCCAGCGGCGCGGTGGCGCGGTTCTTCAGCGACTCCTGCCAGCTCGAGGTGAACAGGCCGAGCGGCTCCCGGGCCGTGATCACGACATGGACCTCGGCGGGCGCGAGGTCGGCGACCATCCGCCGGAACTGCTCGGTGGAGGCCGAGCAGAAGAACTCGTGGCTGATCAGCGCGGTGCCGGGGTGGGCGGCGGTCTCGGCGGTGACCACCTGCCAGGCCTCGGCGGCGCCGGGGCCCCGCCGGTGCACGTTGTCGTCCTCGCGGACGATCAGCGAGGAGAGCAGGTGGTCGCGGCGCTCCCGGCCCGGGACCAGCAGGCCCAGCTCACGCAGCCGGTCCCGCTGGGGCCAGAAGACCGACTGCAGGTAGGAGGTGCCGGTCTTCGGCAGACCGACGTGCACGAAGACGCGGCGCGCCACTCAGCTCACGAACCCAGCTCGTCGGCGTACCGCTCGACCAGCCGGGCCACCTCGGCCTCGTCCCGCTGGGCCGCCGGCAGCAGCAGCTCCTGGACCAGGTCGACGAGCTCGGCGACCCGGACGTTCGTGGCCCGGTAGCCGGCCACCTCCTCCTCGAGCTCCTGCACCCGCTTCTCCAGCTGCGCCAGTCCGACCATCCGCCGGAAGGTGCCTGCCACCAGGTAGCGGCCGCCGGTCAGCGGCTCGTCGCCGTGCTCGGCCTTGCCTGCCATCACCGATCAGTCCCTTCGTTCACGCCCATCGCAGCACCATCCGGTACCCGCGCGGCTTCGGATCCCACTCGCCCGCCTTCCAGGTCAGCTCGAACCACCCCGGGTCGAACGTGACGACGCGCTCCACCTCGGCACCGGCGGCGCGGGCGGCCTCCTCGATCTCGGCGGGGTCGACCCGCCACACCAGGTCCTCGGGGTCGGGCGGCTCGATGTCGGCCCCGGGGTCGGCCTCGCCGAAGAACTCCAGGTACATCCGCCCGCCGCCGCGCAGGACCATGGAGCCGAGCCGGAAGAGGCCCTCCCACGCCCGGGGCGTCGTGGCGTCGACGAAGTGCCGGGCGAGGATCGCCCGCGGTCCCTCGATCTCCCGGGCCAGCCGGGCGCCGTTGGCCAGCACCTGCCGCAGGTCGAGGAAGTTCAGGCTGGCGGCCCGCAGCGGCCAGCCGTGCTCCTCCGCGCGGCGCAGGTGGAAGCCGGCGGCGAGCAGGGAGTAGTCCAGGGCCACGGTGGGGTGGCCGTGGCCGGCCAGCCACGCCGCGTCCTGGGCGCGGCCGCAGCCGACGTCGATGACGGTGGCGCCGTCCTCCATCTCGTTGTGGAGCACCCGCGCGAGGTGGTGCGGCTTGAGGAACGGCCGCTCGCGGGCGATCCCGGCGTACCAGCGGTCCCACCCGTTGCGGTGCTGCCGGATGCCGCGGAACAGGTTGCCGAGGTACTGGCGGCCGGCGGCGTCGTCGTCGAACGAGAACGTGGGGTCGGGGGTCCGCCAGTGCGGCCCGTACATCACCTCGAGCAGCCGCTCGGGGTGGGCCGGGACCGGGAACGTCTCGCCGGCCAGCGTCGCGGTGCCGAGGGGCTCGATCCACTCGCGCCGGAACGGCTGGTGGATCTCGCCGAGGAGGGCGAGGCGGTCGCCGTCCCAGAACCCGCCGAAGATGTCCAGGCCGCGGCGGGCGCCGGAGGCGTCGGCGACGTGCACCTTGAGCCCCGCGCCGCTGTAGCGCTCGACCTCGATCCCGGCCCGGACCAGCGTCCTCTCCAGCCGGAACGACTCGCGCACCACGTCGGCCGGCGCCCGGTGGTGGCTGACGTAGCCGAGGTCGACGTCGTCGTCGTGGCCGATGAACGTGCCCTCGCGGATCGCGCCGAGCAGCGTGCCGTAGGCGAGGAACCCCTCGATGCCGGCGGTGTGCATGACGGCCAGCACGGTGTGGGCGGCCCCGAGCAGCGCCTCGCGGCCGACCGCGTCGTCCTCGAAGGAGCGGGTGAGCCGGCCCTTGGGCCCCATGACCAGCTCGTTGCCGTCGCGGTCCACCAGGGCGGCGCGCCCGGAGCCGGTGCCGAACCGCACGTCGCCCTCGGCGAGGAGGTCCCCGCCGTGGTCGCGGACGGCGACCGTGACGGTGCCACTCAGCAGCTGCTCGAAGTCCTTGGGCCAGGCCACCCACCAGCCCGTCGCGCCGTCGGCGTCACCGGCGGCGGGGTCGCCCTGGTCGCCGACGGCCTCGGGGCGGAACGACCAGACCCGGCGGCCGTCGAGCAGCAGGTCGAGGTACGCCGAGGAGTCGTCGGCCACGTGCACCCCGGCGGGGTCGATGCGGACCCTGGTCCGGTGCTCCGTCATCCGGCGCGCCACCTCACACGAGGTCCCGGAACCGCGGCGGGATGCGCAGCACGTCCGCGGTCTCCATCGCCTGCACCTGGCCGGGCCCGACGGCCTTCCAGTTGGGGCCCTTCGGCTGGACGATCCGGTCGACCTGGCGCTGGCGCGGCCGGAACTGCTGCTCCGAGGGCGTCGCGATCTGCTGGTCGACGGTCTTCATCAGGTCGACCATCACGTCGGCGGAGCGGGACCAGCTCGACGCGGCCGCCCGGTTCTCCGTCTCGTTCAGCGCGTTGCGGTGGCCGGCGCGGGCGGCGAGCAGGTCGAGGTCGGCGAACTTGAAGTGGAACATGAACAGGTCGGTGTCGATCTCGTAGGGCGCGCGCACCCCGTGCGAGGCGCGGGCCCACGGCACGGCCGCCCACTTGAGCATCGGCTTGCACATCAGCGGCATGAACTTCGCGTAGGAGCGCTGCGACAGGAGCGGCCGGTCGAAGTCGAGCGGCTTCTCGTTCGCCAGGTCCTGGACGACGTTGTAGCCGAGGACGCCGACCACGTCGCGGCCGGCGGTGGTCGCGACGAACTCGCGCAGTCCGGCGTGCCGGACCGGGTCCGCGACGACGAACTCGTCGGCGTCCGCCGAGAGCACCGCGTCGTAGGCGAAGAGGAAGGCGGAGGCCAGGTTGTTCAGGATGCCCAGCCGGGACTGCTCGAACCCGAACTTGTCCAGGTACGGCAGCCGCAGCACCGTCGCCGGCAGGTCGTCGGTCGAGCCGTCGGTGCTGTGGTCGTCGACCACGAACACGTTCTCGGCGCCGAGCTGGGCCGCGTAGTGCTCGGCCCAGCGCCGGATCATCGCGCCCTCGTCGCGGGCCATGGTGATGGCGGCGACCCGCGGGAGCGCCCCGTCCGAGCCGTCGAACGGCACCCGCTCGGGGAGCCCGAAGGCAGCCCCGTCGGGCAGCCCGGCCTCGGGGGCGGCGGGGGTGGTCGCTGCGCCCGCGGCGGGGCGTGGACGCCGGATCCTCATCGGCCGCTCCGTCGCCGCGAGCGACGCAGCTGCCGCTCGGCGTCGGCCCAGGCCTCGACCGCGCCGTCGAGCGCGAACACCGCGGCGTCCAGCACCTGCTCCGGCGGGACCTTGTCGGCGTGGACGCCCGGCACCGGCGCGGCGCGCAGCTCGTCCAGGTCACCGACGACCCGGTGCCCGGCGTCGCGCAGCTGCTTGATCTGCCGCTTCGCGGCCGAGGTCGCCCAGCCGGCCTCGAACCCCAGCCGCGGCTCCTCGGCGGCGTGGGCCGCGAGGCGGCGCTTGGCGAGCTTGTGCTTGACGAACTCGTCGTAGTGGGACGGCATCGAGCCGTGCTCGCGGTGGTAGGCCTGGTTCATCCGCAGCAGCACCAGCGCCGAGGCGAGCCCGATCCCGGGGTTGGACCGGACGTCGAGGTCGCAGCCGTCGACGTCGGCGCGCAGCGCCTCCCCGAACCGCCCCCAGAGCAGGTCCGACGGCGCCCCGGGGCGCGGCACGGTCACGATGGTGAGGTTCTCCGCGCCGAGCGCGCCCGCCCAGCGGTCGGCGATCTCGGGGGTGTCCTGGTGCTTCCAGAAGTAGCGCGCGGCGCGGTGCTCGAGCCGGCGGTGGCGGACCACGTCGACGAACTCGCGCCAGGGGGTGATGCCGCCGGTCTGCATGGACTCCAGCCACATCGCCGGGACGTTCCGGCCGAGGTCCCGCGCGGTCAGGACGGCCTCGACCGGGGTGTCGGGGAAGTCGGCCCTGATCTGCTCGATCTTGGCCAGCGAGCGCGGCGCGAGGAACTCCATCGAGACCACGGCGGTGCCGTCCCAGGCGTCGATCTCCTCGACCAGTCGGCGCCACGGGCCGTCCGGTGCGACCGGCTGCTGGTCGGGTCCGCCGGCGTCGGCGACCTCACGGACGGCCGCGACCTGGGCCGTCCAGCGGGGACCGGGGAAGAGCAGCCCGCGCTCGGCGAGGAGCTCCTTGTTCCGCCCGAGCACGTTCTGCACGTAGCTGGTCCCCGACTTCATCGATCCCAGATGCAGGACCACGCGGCTGGCCACTCACTCTCCTCACGCCCGGACATGCCCCACGGCACCACGAGGCACCGGTCAGGGTACCCGCACGAACGCCCGCGCCAGCCAGTGGTCGGTGGTGAGCCGGACCATGGGTGACTTGTCGAACGCGAAGCCGCTCCACTCCCCCGTCTCCGAGCCGAACAGCCAGTCCACGCGCATCTGCCTCGGGGGGACGCAGGTGCCGTCGCGCTTCAACCGCCCGCCGCTGGCCGCGTCCAGGCCGGTGCGCCGCAGCACCTTGCAGAAGGCGGTGCGCTTCTCGTTGAAGTCGCCGAGGTAGAAGACCGGCAGGCCGGTCGCCTCGAGCTCCTCGATGACGGCCAGCTGGTCCTTCATCGCCTGGTTGCGCTGCCGCTGCATGTCCCAGCCGGCGTTGTGGATCGCCATCACCCAGAACTTCCGGCCGGTGGCGTTGTCCTGCAGCTTCACGTAGGGCCGCGGCAGCTTCTTCTTGATGAACATCGTGCGGATGACCTTGGTCTTCAGCGCCGTGAACCGGGTGGCGTCCCAGAACAGGGTGGACTCGGTGCTCAGCTTGCTGGTCGCCGGGTCGGGGAAGGCGCGCAGCCGCCCGTCACCCGCCCTGAGGATCATCCCGACCTGGCTGCCCGAGGCCTCCTGGACGGCGATCACGTTCAGCCCCTGGTTGGCGATCGCGCGCACCATCCACTCCGCGCGCAGCCGGCTGGGGCCGAAGCGGTCCGCGTCCCGGTAGGGCCCGGAGTGGTGCTCGCCGAGGGCGTTGAAGGTCGCGATCCGGAGCTCGAGCGGGTCGCCGCGCCGCGCCCCGGTCGTCGACGGCTCGACGGCCCTGGTGGTGGTGCGCGCGAGCTGCTCCTTCTCGTTCGAGCCCCAGCAGACGACCTCGACCCCGAGGCCGCAGGTGTGCAGCCAGCCGGAGGTGATCGCGGTGTAGGTCCCCGACCGGGCGCGCGGACGGACCCGGTAGTCGGCGCTGCCGCCGGTCTGGCCGTAGCGGTTGTCGCCCCAGCACGACGCCCGGCCCGACGCCCGGAGCAGGCAGGCGCCGCCCTCGTACGCGCTGACGCTGCGTACGTCGGTCGCGCCGCCGAGCACCGCGACCGGCTCGTTCCTCGCGACCGTCGACCCGTCCCCGACGCCACCGAGGTCGTTGCGGCCCCAGCACCAGGCGGTCCCGCCGCTGCGGACGCCGCAGCCGTGGGTCCAGCTCAGGTCCACCTGGCGCCAGTTCCACCTGGCGCGGCCGACCAGGGCGGGGCGGTGGCGGTCGGCCCAGGTGCCGGCGCCGGCCTGGCCGAGCATGTTGCGGCCCCAGCACCACAGGGACTTGTCCGAGCGGATGCCGCAGGTCGTCCAACCGTCGACGGTGACCGAGCGCCACGTGCCCTTGACGCGGGCGATGCTGAGCGTCTGGCGGGTGTGGCCGCGGCCGAGCTCGCCATAGGCGTTGTCGCCCCAGCAGCGCAGCCGGCCCTCGCCGCGGATCCCGCAGGTGTGGTACCAGCCGGCGCTGACGCTGCTCCAGCCCGTTCCCGGGACCGCCTTCGGCTTCAGCGACACCTTCGTGGTGCCGTCGCCGAGCTGACCGCGGTTGTTCAGGCCCCAGCAGAACAGCCGGCCCTTCTTGCCGCGGATGGCGCAGGTGGTGGCACCGCCGGCCGCGACGGACGTCCAGGTGCTGAGGGTGCCGACGCGGGCCGGCGTGGAGACGACGTTGCCGCGGGTACCGGTGCCGACCTGGCCCCAGGTGTTGCGGCCCCAGCAGTACAGGCCGCCGCGCTTGATCCCGCAGGTGTGCTCGCCGCCGCCGGAGATCTGCTGGTAGCCGGTCAGCGCGCGCGGGTCGGCGGCGGAGGCCAGCGAGGCGACCGGGGCCAAGGAGCGCGCGGCGCCGGCGGTCGACGGCGACGGCGAGACGGCGACGAGCACGCCGACCGAGGTGATCAGCGCGACGCCCAGCAGCGCCAGGGATCGGATCGTGGGGCGTCGGCGCACGGGGGGCCGCGGGGACGCGGGACGGACGGGCAGCACGGCAGCTCCCAACGTGTCGGGGAAGTCGTTGGAATCAGCGATATTAGGTACGACAACACCGCGCAGAGCGGATTTGGCTCTGCGCGGTGCGTCGTTCGGGACCTAGTCCCGCATGCCGGGGACCGGGTGGTCGGTCCCGGTCAGTTCCCGGCGAGGTCCTCGGCCGTGATGCCCTCCAGCTCGAGCTCGAGGCCGGCGTACGGGTCCTTCAGGCCCTGGCTGCGGAAGTACGAGCGGGTCGTCGTCTCCAGCCCGGTGTCGGTGCCGCCCTCGTCCGTGGTGCTGGCCGCCTTCGGGGCGTTCTGGTACAGCTTCGTGATCCACTTGCCGTACTGCTTCTCCAGCGGCTGGCTGCGGATCACCATGCCCTGCTCGTCGGAGACCTTGCCCATGGTCGACCAGTTGGCGCTGCCGTTGAAGACGACCCGGGCGCCCCGGTTCGAGCCCATGTGACCGGAGATGGCCATGGCCTTCATGTGCAGGTAGTCGTCGTACGAGCCGTCGCCGCCGGCGGGCTTGGTGTCGTAGGCCAGGTGCCGCACCGGGACGTTGCCGAGCGCCTTGAGGACGTTCAGCGAGGACAGGGTGTAGACCATCCGGATGTTGCAGCCCTTGTTGTGCAGCTCGTTGAGCTTGCTCGCGATCCGCTGACCGCGCTCCTCCTGGATCACCGCGGAGGCGACCCGGATCGAGGTCCGCCCGTTGATGCCGGCGCCCCGCGCGCCCTTGCACTTGACCTGGTTCAGCAGCTTGAGCACCAGGTCGGGCTTCTTGCCGGTCGGGGCGAACCAGGCCAGCGTGTTGCCCGAGCGCACCTGGAAGGGCTTGACCTTCCGGTCCTTGCGGGACTGCTCGAAGACCTTGGCGTAGGCGTCGAAGATCTTCTTGTCCTTCACCGTGTACCAGTCGTTCCACTGGTTGACCGCCGCCGAGGAGGTCAGGTTCGCCGAGCCCTGCATCACGATGTTGTGCGAGCGGCCCGACTGGCTGACGGTGATCCACTTGGAGTGCATCGAGCCGCCCTTGCCCCGGCAGGAGTGGCTGCACGTGCCGGTCCAGCTGCGCCGGGCCTGCGGCCGCTTCTTGTTGCCCTTCTTCAGGGCGTTGGTGAGCTGGTTGAAGCCGGCGTTGCGGAGCGAGCGCGCCATGATGAAGCGCACCGCGACGCCGCGCTTGTGCGCACGGATCAGCGCGTTGCGGATGCTCGTGTCCTGGAAGTTCCAGCTCATGCTCCGGATCACCGCACCCTTCTGGGCGTGGTTGATCACTCGGATCATCTTCGCGTGGATCACCCGCTGGTCGTTGAAGGGGTGGTTGAAGAGCACTCCCTCCTTGACCCGGAACCGCTTCGGCCGCTCGGTGTCGTCCGCGGCGGCCTCGTCGGCCAGGTCGGTCGTGTCCTGCGCGAGCACCAGGGCGCGCGCCGTGCCCCCGGACGGCGTCGCGGCCGACGCCGTGGGCGCCAGGGCCAGCAGCACAACGCCCGCGACCGCGGCGCTGACGTACCTCTTCATCACTTGTCCAACCTTCAGCTCAAACGCGCGCACCGAGAGCGGCAACGGTGCCGCGGGGAACCGGTGCAAGCGCGTGGGGATCGATCACGCGAGGCAGGCCCTCTTGGCCTGCTGGTAGTCCTTGTCGTTGTCGAGCCCGTCGGGCCGCGGGTTCACCGGGCCGCCCTCCACGCCGTAGTAGGCGTTGTCGAAGGTCACCAGGACCTGGCCCGAGGAGCACTTCTGCCGGTCCGCCCGCACGTCCCCGGACTCCTCGTCGAAGCAGCCCTTGTACGGCGACGGCACGCTGCCGCCCTCCTGCCAGATCTCGGCACAGGAGGGCCAGCCCTCCGCGGAGGTCGCACTGGGCGAGGAGTCGGCGCTCCCCGCTGGTTCGGTGGCGCTGTTCTCGCCGCAGGCGGCGAGGAGGAGCACGGCGACAGCGGCGCCGAGGACGCGGGATGTCGATCGCAGCGAAACCACCATGCACGCATCGTAGGCCACGGGGGCACAGATGCGGACGCCGCCGCCACGTCGTTCAGGTGAGATCGCGATAGTGGGTCAGGAGGTTCGCCAGGATGTTGACCGCGTCCTGGATCTCGTCCAGGTGGGCGGGGTCGAGCACCCGCAGCAGCCGCTTGATCTCGGTGCTCGAGACGCCCTGGGTGCGCGGCAGGTAGACGACCTCGCACAGCGGCTCGAGATGGTCGAACTTGCCGCGCCAGTCGTCGCCGATCGCGAAGACCGACACTCCGTGCTTCCGCACGTCGGCCTCCTTCTGCTCCCACGACTCCTCCGGGACGACCAGGTCGACGCCCTTGATCGCGCTCACGATCGCCGCCCGGTCCTCGTAGGAGACCACCGACTTCTTGCCCTTCTGGGCGTTGAACTCGTCGGTGGAGACGCCGACCACCAGACGGTCGCCCATCTGGCTCAGCCGCTCGATGAGCCGGAGGTGGCCGATGTGGAACAGGTCGAAGGTGCCGTAGGTCAGGACGGTCCTGCCGCCCGCACGCTCCTCGGTCGTGTCCACCACGCCAACCTCCGTCCTGCGTCGTGCGGCCCCGCGCCGGCACGATTCCGGCGCACAATAGCCCGCTCGGGGTCAGGAAGCCGTAACGCCGGAGTCGTGCCCCGTTCCACCGGCGTCCTCGTGGCGCGAGCGCCGCGGGACGAGGTGCAGCACGGCGACGATCACCGCGCCGACGAGCAGGCCGACCACCGCGGACAGCGCGCTGTTGGTCAGCCACGCCAGCAGCGGACCGAGGACGGGTACGTCGACGGCGTGGCGCACCTCCTCCTCCAGGTGGTGCACCCACTCGTACGGCGCGGTCCACCAGCCGGTCTCGGCGAGGTTGACCAGCAGGATGTGGCCGCCGACCCAGAGCATCGCGATCGTGCCGACCACCGTGATCGTGGACAGCACCCGCGGCATCGCCGCCACCAGGCCGTGGCCGACGCGCTGCGCGGCGCGGGAGCTGCGCTGGGCCAGGCTGACGCCGGCGTCGTCCATCTTCACGATCAGGCCGACCACGCCGTAGACGCCGATCGTGATCACGAACGCGACCACCACCAGGATGGCGAGCTGGGACCAGAACCCCTCGTCGGCCACCTCGTTCAGCGCGATCACCATGATCTCGGCCGAGAGGATGAGGTCGGTGCGCACGGCGCCCGCCACCAGGGCCTTCTCCGCCTCGGGGCCGCGCTCGGCCGCCGGCGCGTCGTGGTGACCGTGCCCCGAGAGCCTCCCCCAGACCTTCTCCGCGCCCTCGAACGCGAGGTATGTGCCGCCGACCATGAGGATGATCGGCAGCGCCCCGGGCAGGAACTGGTTGAGCAGCAGGGCGGCCGGGAGGATGATCAGCAGCTTGTTGCGGATCGACCCGACCGCGATCTGCTTGACGATCGGGAGCTCGCGCTCGGCGGCCAGCCCGTGCACGTACTGCGGCGTCACCGCGGTGTCGTCGACCACCACGCCGGCCGCCTTGGCCGTCGCCCGTCCGGCGGCGGCGCCGACGTCGTCGACGGACGCGGCCGCCAGCTTGGCGATCGCCGCGACGTCGTCCAGCAGCCCGAAGAGACCCGCACTCATGCGCGCAGGTCGTGGGCGGGGGCGTGGGAGAGCACGGCCTCGGCGTCGGCACCGTCGGCGTCCGTCGCGGCGGTGCCGCGCAGCCGGTCGATCCGGTCGCCGAGCCCGCGCA
>NZ_JBEGDJ010000073.1:0-16994 GCF_040191335.1 Nocardioides sp. YIM 152588
TGGTGGTTTCGAGGCTCGTCGCTAGCGCTCCTCGCACCTCAACCACCGGTCGGCGGGTGGTGGTTTCGAGGCTCGTCGCTAGCGCTCCTCGCACCTCAACCACCGGTCGGCCGGTGGTTGAGGTGCGAGCGAAGCGAAGCCGATCCGGTGGTTGAGGTGCGAGCGAAGCGAGCCTCGAAACCACCGGACCGCTCAGGCCTTCTTGGCCGCAGCCTTCTTCGCCGGCGCCTTCTTCGCCGGCGCCTTCTTGGCCGCCGTCTTCTTCGCGGCCGTCTTCTTGGCGGGCGCCTTCTTGGTGGTCTTCTTGGCGGCCTTCTTCGCCGGACCCTTCGCGCGGCGCTCGGCCAGCAGCTCCGCGGCCCGCTCCAGGGTGATCGCCTCGACCGAGTCGTCCTTGCGCAGCGTGGCGTTGAACTCGCCGTCGGTGACGTACTCGCCGAACCGGCCCGCCTTCACCACGACCGGCTGCCCGGAGACCGGGTCGTTGCCGAGCTCCTTGAGCGGCGGAGCCGCGGCGGCGCGGCCGCGCTGCTTGGGCTGGCTGTAGATCTTCAGCGCCTCGTCGAGGGTGATCGAGAAGAGCTGGTCCTCGGCCGTCAGCGAGCGGGAGTCGGTGCCCTTCTTCAGGTACGGCCCGTAGCGGCCGTTCTGGGCGGTGATCTCCTCGCCGTCCTCGCCGACCCCGACCACCCGCGGCAGCGAGAGCAGCTTGACGGCGTCCTCGAGGGTGACCGTGTCCAGCGACATGGTCTTGAAGAGGGAGCCGGTGCGCGGCTTCTCCTTGGCCTTCTTCTTCGCGGCCGAGGCGTCCTCGTCCTCGGGCAGCACCTCGGTGACGTACGGGCCGTAGCGGCCGTTCTTGGCGACCACGCGCAGTCCGGTCTCGGGGTGCACCCCGAGCTCGACCTCCTCACCGGCCGGGTTGGCCAGCAGCTCGGTCGCCTTCGCCACGGTGAGCTCGTCGGGCGGCAGGTCGTCCGGCACGTTGGCGCGCTTGGCGAACGCGGTGCCGTCGTCGCCGGGGCCCTCCAGGTAGGGGCCGTACTTGCCGACCCGCAGGTGGATCCCGTCGGACTCCTCCCCGACCGGGAAGGTGGCCAGCGCCTTGGCGTCGATGTCGCCGAGGCCGTCGACCAGCGGCTTCACGCCCTGGAGCTTCTCCGAGCCGCGGTAGAACTCCTCGAGCTCGGAGACCCGGTCGCGACGCCCGGCGGCGATGTCGTCGAGGACGTCCTCCATGCCGGCGGTGAAGTCGTAGTCGATCAGCCGCTCGAAGTGCTCGGTGAGCAGGCGGACCACCGAGAAGGCGATCCAGGCCGGCACCAGCGCGGTGCCCTTCTTGTAGACGTAGCCGCGGTTGAGGATCGTGCCGATGATCGAGGCGTACGTCGAGGGGCGGCCGATCTCGCGCTCCTCGAGCTCCTTGATCAGCGTGGCCTCGGTGTAGCGGGACGGCGGCTTGGTCTCGTGGCCGTTGGCGCTGAGCGAGGCGGCGCTGACCGCGTCGCCCTCGTCCAGGTTCGGCAGCCGGGCCTCGCTGTCGTCCTTGCTGCTGCCGTCGTCGGTGCCCTCGACGTAGGCCTTGAGGAAGCCGTGGAAGGTGATCACGCGGCCGGAGGCGGAGAAGACGACGTCCTCGCCGCTGCTCGCCGCGCCGCCGAGCCGGATGGAGACGCTCTGGCCGACCGCGTCGCGCATCTGCGAGGCGACGGTGCGCATCCAGATCAGCTCGTAGAGCCGGAACTGGTCGCCGGTCAGGCCGGTCTGGGCGGGGGTGCGGAACGAGTCGCCGGCGGGGCGGATCGCCTCGTGCGCCTCCTGGGCGTTCTTCACCTTGGAGGCGTAGACGCGCGGCCGGTCCGGCAGGTACTCGGCGCCGTACAGCTCCTGCACCTGCGCGCGGGCCGCCCCGATGGCGCTGTCGGACAGCGTCGTGGAGTCGGTACGCATGTAGGTGATGAAGCCGTTCTCGTACAGCCGCTGGGCGACCGACATGGTCACCGAGGAGCTCATGCCGAGCTTGCGGCTGGCCTCCTGCTGCAGCGTGGTGGTGCGGAACGGCGCGTACGGCGAGCGCTTGTAGGGCTTGGACTCGACCGAGCGGACGGCGAAGTCGGTGTCGCCGAGCGCCGCGACCAGCGCCTCGGCGCGGGCACGGTCGAGGTGGACCACGTCGGCGCGGGCCTTGAGCAGGCCGTCGGGGCCGAAGTTGGAGCCGGAGGCGACGCGGGTGCCGTCGACGGCGTACAGCTTGGCCGGGAACATCCGCTGGTCGTGCTTCGAGCCGGCGTCGAAGGTGCCCTCGATGTCCCAGTAGGAGGCGACCTTGAAGGCGATCCGCTCCTTCTCGCGGTCGACCACCAGGCGGGTCGCCACCGACTGCACGCGGCCCGCGGAGAGGCCGGACATGATCTTGCGCCACAGCACCGGGGAGACCTCGTAGCCGTAGAGGCGGTCGAGGATCCGGCGGGTCTCCTGCGCCTCGACCAGGTCCATGTCGAGGTCGCGCGGGTTGGCGGCGGCGTCCTGGATGGCGGCGCGGGTGATCTCGTTGAAGACCATCCGCTTGACCGGGATGTTCTTCGGCTTCAGCTCGTCCAGCAGGTGCCAGGCGATCGCCTCCCCCTCGCGGTCACCATCGGTGGCGAGGTAGAGCTCGTCGGCGTCCTTGAGCAGCGACTTGAGCTTGCTGATGTGGGACTTCTTGTCCCGGGGGACGACGTAGTACGGCGTGAACTCGTGGTCGACGTCGATCGCCAGCCGCCCCCACGGCTTGTCCTTGATCTTGGCCGGGGTGTCGGCGGCGTTGTTCGGCAGGTCGCGGATGTGCCCGATCGACGACTCCACGACGAAGCCGTCGCCGAGGTAGCCGCCGATGGTGCGCGCCTTGGCCGGTGACTCGACGATCACCAACTTGTGTGCCACTGCCGTGTTCATCTCCGTGCTCAGAGGGCGTCCGCGCCCTGGTTCTGGTCCCCGTGGAAGGGGCGTGCACCCCTCCTCGGCCGCTCACGGTAGCGCGTACCGCCCACTTCTCCGCAGCACCGACCGGCCCGGGAGACTCACGGCGTGACGGTCAACTCACCCACGAGGCGCTTCTGAAGGGCGCCCAGCTGGCTGTCGCCGATCGGCACGACGAAGATGTAGAGGCCGTAGAAGCGGGCGTCGCCGGTGTCCACCACGACCACCTGCGCGACGTCCCCCTCGGCCGAGACCTCGTCCAGGTCGACCCGCAGCTCCGCGGTGATCGAGAAGGCGTCGTACCCGTCGACGTCGATCGGCCCGGAGGTCAGGTCGGTGCGGCCCGTGAACCCGCTGTAGAGGTCGGGCGACGCCGCCATGCACTGCATGATCACCTCCGCCGCCTGGGCGGTGCCGTCGTAGCCGTTGGCCTTGCGCAGGCCGCCGACGCCGGCGGTGGAGACCCAGCCGGTGTTCTTCCCCTCCTCGATCAGCTTGTAGACGGGGGTGAACCGGTCGGCGAAGGCGAACGCCTCGGCGTAGTCGACCTGGACCTCGAAGCCCTGCCCCTGCAGCGACGGCATGGTCAGGCCGCCGCCGCTGATCGTCGGGCCGCGCTGCACCCGCGCCGGCGTCGGGATCCCGCCCAGGCACTGGCGGCCCGTGGGCGTGATCGTGCTGCGGCTGCTGGGGCTCTTGCTGGGGCCGGTCGTGTCGGTGCTGGGCGCCTCGGTCGACTTCGAGCTCGGGGTGTCGCTCGGCGTCGGGGTGTCGCTGGCGCTGGGCGTCTCCTCGGTCGGCGTGTCGGTGGGGCTCGGCGGCGCGGAGGAGGTGTCGGTGTCCGGGACCGGCGTGGTCCCCTCCTCGGCGATCGCGCGCACCACCAGGAAGGAGAGGACGCCGAGCACGGTCAGCAGCACCACGGCGCCGACCACGATCGCGACGACCTTGCCGCGGCCGGAGCCGGTGCCGGGGGTGCCGGGGGTGCCGGGGGTGCCGGGGGTGCCGGGGGTGCCGGGGGGTGGTGGGACGGGGGTGCCCTGGGCCGGGGTCGGCGGCCACTGCTGGGGCTGGCCGGGCTGCTCGGGTTGGCCGGGCTGCTGGGGCTGGCCGGGCTGCTGGGCGCCGCCCGCGGCGTCCTGGGCCGGGGTTCCCTGGGCCGGGGTGCCCTGGGCCGGGGTGCCCTGGGCCGGGGTGCCGGGCGCGGCCTGGCCGCCGCCCGCCGTCCCCGCCCACGGGTTGGTCGAGGTGTGCTGGCTCCACTGCTGGCCGTCCCAGTAGCGGTAGGTGTCGGGAGCGCCCGCGGGGTCGGGGTACCAGCCTGCGTTGGTCACGGCCGACAGTGTGCCAAAGGCGGGCGCCGCCCCGGGGTGGCTTCCAGGGGCCGGTGCGACGGTCCGCCGACCGGCGTACCTCTGGCCTCAGGCGTCCCAGCGGACAGGCAGTTCGGTCACTTGGCAGGCGTTGCAACGCCTGTCAAGCGTCGGAATCACCGGTCGACCGGTGATTCCGACGCCGGCGCCTCAGACCAGGAACCCCTCGCGCACCAGCTCCTCCACCTCGGGCAGGTACACCTCGCGCAGCGACTCGGCGTCCCGCTCCAGCAGGTGCGCGACGGCGTCGAGGATCTGCCCGACGCTGAGGTCCCCGTCGCACGCGCCGACCAGGGCGGCGGCGACGGTGTCGGCCTGGCGCGCCCGGCGGAAGCCGCGCTGCTGCCGGAGCACGATGGTGGCGGGGTCCTCGGCGCCGACCGGGCCCTGGGTCTCCTGGACGACGTCCTCGCGCACCCGCAGGTGGCTCTCCGGGGTCACCGCGGCGGCGGCGATGGTCTGGTCCGCCCACCCGGAGATCGCCGACGCGATCGGCTGCTCGACCTCGTAGGGCCACTCCAGCAGCTCCACGGTCCGGTCGGAGCGGCCGCTGCGGTGCAGGTTGATCCACCCGAACCCGATGCCCCCGACGCCCTGGTCCTCCAGCCAGGAGAGCCAGGTGTCGTAGCGGCGCAGGTACTCCGCCGCGCTGCCGCCGCCGGTGGCGGGGTGGTGGCCGGAGTCCTTGAGCCACAGCTCGACGTAGGAGGCGGGGTCGAGGATCTCGCGCTGCACCACGAAGGCGTCGCAGTCCTCGGGCAGCCAGCCCGCGAGCCTCTCGTCCCACGGCTGGTCCTCGGAGATCACCCAATTCGCCAGGACCTGGCACCAGCCGCCGTCGTTGAGGTGGCCGGGCGCGGTGCGGACGATGTGCTCGACGACGCGGTCGCCGGGCAGGCCGGAGTCCCGGTAGACGAGCCGCTCGCCGGTGGCCGGGGAGATGACGAACGGCGGGTTGGTGGCGATCAGGTCGAACCGCTGGCCGGCGACGGGCTCGAAGAAGGAGCCGTCGACGACGTCGATCTTGTCGTCCATCTCGTTCAGCTCGGCGTTGAACCGGGCCATCGCCAGCGCCCGGGCGTTGACGTCGGTGGCCACCACCCGGTCGGCGTGCGCGGCGAGGTGGAGCGCCTGCACGCCGCAGCCGGTGCCCAGGTCCAGGGCGGAGCCGACGTCGTGGCGCAGGGTGAGCTGGGCCAGCGAGGAGGACGCCTGGCTGATCCCGAGCACGTAGTCGCCGGTGACCTGGGTGGCGGCGCCGTCCAGGCCCGGCGTCAGGTCGCTGACCACCCACAGGTCCTCGCCCTCCGCGGTCGCGTAGGGGCGGCAGTCCAGCCGGGCGGCGACCTCGGCGACGCTCTGCACGACGAGGCCGGCAGCGGCGAGCCGGTCGATCAGGCCCGGCAGCGCCGCCTCCGCGGCGGAGCGGTCGACGGCGTCCTGCAGCAGGAAGAGGCGGACCAGCGTGGCGAGCGGCGAGTCGTCCCGCGCCGTACGGCGGCGGGCCGGCGTCGTCTCGTTGCGCGAGAGCGCCTGGTGGGCCTCCGGCCCGAGCAGCTCGGCGACCGCGTCGTAGCGGAAGTCGGCCGCGGTCAAGGCGTCGCGGAGCGGGGCGGCGAGGTCGAGGGAGGGCACATGCCGAACGCTACGGGGCGGCCGCGCCGAACGACACCGGCGGGCACGGTCGGAACCCCCGCCGACCGTGCCCGCGATGCCGCGCGGCCCCCGGACCGCGCCGAGCAGCCGGGATCAGCCGGCGCAGGCCGCCATCCGGCGCTTGATCACGCGGGCGGTGTGCCGCGCCCGCGGCCCGTACTCGCCGGCCGCGGCCTCGTCGAGCAGCACCTGGGCGGCCGCCGGCCGGTCCTCGGCGGGCAGGTGGAGGATGCCGCGGATCTCGCGGCGCAGCGCCGGCCGCATCCGGTGCCAGGCCTTCTTCCCGAGGCGGTGGGTGACGAACCTCTTGGCGCGGGGCCCGTACTCGCCCATCAGCGCGGTGCGGCGGATCTCGCGCAGGCCGGCCTTGAGGGCGGGCGCGTCGAGGCCGCGCAGCGCCTGCAGGTCCGCGAGGAGCGCGTCGGGCAGCTTGGCCTTGAGCGCCCCGCAGGCGATGGGCGGCGGCGCGGTCTCGGGCCCCGAGGTGCCCGAGGCGGTGGAGGCGGCCGAGGCACCGGTCGTCGCCGAGGTCGGGGCGATCAGCGCGGTGCCGCCGACGACGGCGATCACCGCGAGCAGGGCGCCGACGGTCGCGGCGGCGACGCTGGACGCCATCCGGCGCCCGATGGTCCGGGTGACGCTGGTGCGTCGGGGGGTCATGCGGTTCGTGGTCATGGTGTCTCCTCACGCACTCGGCCCCGAGGGACCGGGCCGGGTCCGTCCCGGCACCGACGAACCTGCTGGCCGCCGGTGGCCGCCACGTGCGCGGAATGTTCGGGCTCTGTCAGGACCGCACCGGGCGGCCCGGTTCGGCCCTCCCGGGCGGCGGAGCCGGGCTAGCGTCGCCCCGTGCCCACCTCCTCCGCGACCCCAGGCCCCGCCGGCTCCCCGGGCCCGGGTGGTGCCGGCGCCGGCGGCGGCCTGGTGCTGGTCGTCGAGGACGACCCGTCCATCGCGGACGTCGAGCGCCGCTACCTCACCGACGCCGGCTTCGGCGTGGTCGTGGTCGGCGACGGCGACGAGGCGCTGGCCGCGGTGCGCCGCTGGCAGCCCGTCGCCCTGGTCCTCGACATCAGCCTGCCGGGCCCCGACGGGATCGAGGTCTGCCGCCGCCTGCGCGAGGGCGGGGACTGGACGCCGGTCCTCTTCGTCACCGCCCGGGACGACGAGGTCGACCGGGTCCTCGGCCTGGAGTCCGGCGGCGACGACTACGTGACCAAGCCCTTCTCCCCGCGGGAGCTGGTGGCGCGGGTGCGCGCGGTGCTGCGGCGGCGCGGCGGCACCACGCCCGGCACCGTGCTGGAGGCGGGCGCGGTCCGCCTCGACCCGGCCACCCGCCGGGTCACCGCCGACGGGGCCGAGGTGGCGCTGACGATGACCGAGTTCAACCTGCTCGAGGCCCTGCTCCTCGCCCGCGGCCGGGTGCTCGACCGCGCCGCGCTGCTGGCCTCGGCGTGGGGGCAGGCCGACTACGTCGGGTCGCGCACCGTCGACGTCCACGTCGCCCAGGTGCGGGCCAAGCTGGGGCCGCACTCCCCGGTCGAGACCGTGCGCGGCGTCGGCTACCGGATCGGCCACCAGGACCGGCCGTGAACCGCCCGGCGCTCTCCCTGACCGGCCGGCTGACCGCCGCCATCGGCGGCGTCGCGCTGGCCACCCTGCTGCTGGCCGGGGCGATGCTGGTGCCGCTGGTCGGCACCGCGACCGAGCAGGCGGTCCGCGCGCCGCTGGCCCGCCAGGCCGACACGCTGGCCCGCCTGCCGCTCGGCGCCGACTCGGTGCGCGGCAACGCCCTGCTCGCGCGGGCGGACCTGACCGTGGGCCGGGTCGGCGCCGAAGGCGCGGCCACCGGCGCCGCCGAGGCCCTGGACGCCGAGGAGCGCGCGGCGCTGCTCGCGGGCGCCGCGGTCTCCGGCACGGGCGAGTACGCCGGCACGACCATCCTCTTCGAGGCCCGGCCGGTCCGCGGCGGCGGTGGCATCGTCGTCGCGGCCGACGCGGCCGCGGTGGACGGCGCGGTGACCCGTCTGCGCCGCCGCCTGGTGCTCGCGGGCATGGTCGCCCTGCTCGGCGCGGTGACGGTGGGCTGGCTGCTGGCGCGCCAGGTCGGGCGCCCGGTCGCCGGGGCCGCGACCATCGCGCGGCGGCTGGCCGCCGGCGAGCGCGGCGTCGCCCACCCCGCGGCCGCCGGACCGCCGGAGGTCCAACAGCTCCAGGTCGCGCTCGGCGAGCTCGACGGCGCGCTGGCCCACGGCGAGGCGCGGGAGCGGGAGTTCCTGCTCTCGGTCTCCCACGAGCTGCGCACGCCGCTGACCGCGATCCGCGGGTACGCCGAGGCGCTGGCCGACGGCGTGGTCGGCCCCGAGGAGGTGGCGGAGGTCGGCGCGACGCTGCGCGCCGAGTCGGAGCGGCTGGGGCGCTACGTGGCCGACCTGCTCGCACTGGCGCGCCTGCAGGCGGCGGAGTTCCAGGTGGCCCCGGTCAAGACCGACCTCGGGGCGCTGGTCGCGGAGGCGGGCCGCGCCTGGGCGACCACCGCGGCGACGTCCGGGGTCCGGGTCGCGGCCGAGCCCACCGGTCCCCTGCCCGCGCGGACCGACCCGGACCGCGTCCGCCAGGTCGTCGACACCCTCGTCGACAACGCCGTGCGCGTGCTCGCCGCCGAGCAGACGCCGGCACCCCTCGTGGTGCTCGCCGCACGCGGCGCCCCGGACGACTCCGGCGAGGTCGTCGTCGAGGTCCGCGACAACGGGCCCGGGATCCCCGAGGCCGAGTGGGACGCGGCGTTCCAGCCGGGCATCCTGCACGCCCGGGCTCCCGCGGCACGGACGGGCGCCCAGGGCCTGGGGCTCGCCATCGCCCACCGGCTGGCGCTGCGGCTGGGCGGGACGCTCGCGGTGGACCGGGCACCCGAGGGCGGTGCGCGGTTCACGCTGACCCTGCCCGGCGGCTGAGCCGCGTCCCGGTCGCCCCGGAACGAGCGGACCCCGCCGCCGGCAGTCGCCGTGGCGGGGTCCACCGTGCGGGCCCGAGCCCGCGCTCCCTCCCTCAGGAGGTCGCGGCCGTCTCCTCCTCGTCGACCATCGAGGTCGCGCGCTGCTTGGAGATGTAGACCGCGACGACGATGCCCGCGGCGGCGGCCACGGCGATCAGGATCCGCACCGTGTCGTTGGCGCTGTCGCCGTAGGAGAGGCTGACCACGGCGCCGACGATCAGCAGCGAGACCAGGTTCATCACCTTCAGCAGCGGGTTGATCGCCGGACCGGCGGTGTCCTTGAACGGGTCGCCGACGGTGTCGCCGATGACCGTCGCGGCGTGGGCGTCGGAGCCCTTGCCGCCGTGGATCCCGTCCTCGACCAGCTTCTTGGCGTTGTCCCACGCCCCGCCGGCGTTGGCCAGGAAGACCGCCATCAGCGTGCCGGTGGCGATCGCGCCGACCAGGAACCCGGCCAGCGGGCCCACGCCGAGGCCGAAACCGACCGCGATCGGGCTCAGGATCGCCAGGATGCCCGGGGTGGCGAGCTCGCGCAGCGAGTCGCGGGTGACGATGTCGACGACCTTGCCGTACTCGGGCCGGCCCGTCCCCTCCATGATCCCGGGGATGTCGCGGAACTGACGTCGTACCTCCATCACGACCGCGCCCGCGGCCCGGCCGACCGCGCTGATCGCGAGGCCGGAGAAGAGGAACACCACGCCGGCGCCGAGCAGGGTGCCGACGATGAGCTTGGCGTCGACGATCAGGAACGCGGCTGCGAACGCGCTGGTGTCGGCGGCGCTCACCCCGTCGGCCTTCAGCAGCGACTCGGTCGCGGACTGGGCGTAGGACGCGAACAGCGCGCTGGCCGCGAGCACGGCGGTGGCGATCGCGATGCCCTTGGTGATCGCCTTGGTGGTGTTGCCGACGGCGTCGAGCTCGGTGAGGATCTGCGCCCCCTCCTCGCTGACGTCACCCGACATCTCCGCGATGCCCTGGGCGTTGTCGGAGACCGGGCCGAAGGTGTCCATGGCGACGATCACGCCGACGGTGGTGAGGAGTCCGCAGCCGGCCAGCGCCACCGCGAAGAGGGCGGCGGACCCGCCGAGGATCGCGGCGCCGAAGACCGCGGCGCCGATCACCACGGCGGTGTAGACGGCCGACTCCAGGCCGACGGCGAGGCCGGAGAGGATGACGGTGGCCGCGCCGGTGAGCGAGGTGCGGCCGACGTGCTTGACCGGGGCCCGCTCGGTGCTGGTGAAGTGCTCGGTCAGCGCCAGGATCAGCGCGGCGAGCGCGATGCCGATCACCACCGAGCCGGCGGCGAACGTGGCCGGGCCGACCGGGGGCTCGCCCTCGGCACCGGCCAGCAGGCCACCGAACGCGTCGCCGGTGCCGGTCAGGTCGGACCAGGACGACGGGAGGTAGACGAAGGCGAGGATCACGCTGGCGAGCGCGCCGACGCCGGCGGAGAGGTAGAAGGAGCGGTTGATGGTCGCCATCCCGCTCTCGCCCTCCCGCGGCTTGGTGAGGAACACCCCGGCCATCGCCGACAGCGCGCCGATCGCGGGGACGAGCAGCGGGAAGACCAGGCCCTTGTCGCCGAACGCCTGGGAGCCCAGGATCAGCGCCGCGACCAGCGTGACGGCGTACGACTCGAAGAGGTCGGCCGCCATGCCGGCGCAGTCGCCCACGTTGTCGCCGACGTTGTCCGCGATGGTCGCGGCGTTGCGGGGGTCGTCCTCGGGGATGTTCTGCTCGACCTTGCCGACCAGGTCCGCCCCGACGTCGGCGGCCTTGGTGAAGATGCCGCCGCCGACGCGCATGAACATCGCCAGCAGGGCGGCACCGAAGCCGAAGCCCTCCAGCACCTCGGGGGCCTCGTCCTGGAAGAGCAGCACCACGATGCTGGCGCCGAGCAGGCCGAGGCCGACGGTGGCCATGCCGACCACCGCGCCGGTGCGCAGGCCCAGGTTCATCGCGGGGTTGCGCCCGACCTCCTCGGCCGCGGCGGCGACGCGCAGGTTGGCCCGCACCGCCAGCCACATCCCCAGGTAGCCGATCGTCGCCGAGAAACCGGCGCCGACCAGGAAGAAGACCGAGCGGAAGATCCGCACCGTCATGTCGTCTGCGGGCAGCAGCAGGAGCGCCACGAAGGCGATCGCACCGAAGATGCCCAGCGTCCGGAACTGCCGGGTCAGGTAGGCGTTGGCACCCTCCTGCACGGCCTGCGCGATCCGGCGCATGTTCTCGGTGCCCTCGCCGGCGGCCAGCACCTCGGCTCGGAAGACGGCGGCGAGGGCCAGTGCGGCGAGCGCGATGAGCCCGACCACCAGCACCAGGACCAGGTTGCCGCCGTCCACCTCGGCCACCAGCGGGGAGATTCCAACCATTTCTTCTGCCTCCTTGGAGGGAGTCGCAGGGAGGATCGGTGTGACCCACGTCATATCAACGTGGTGGGGATACTACGCAGGGCGAAGCGCCGTTCGGGGTGAATGAGTGATGGAAGTCACACGAAAGATGTGGGCGCGTTGCGTCTGGATGTGCGGTCGGCGCGGCTCGGCCGTCCCGGCGGGCAGGGTCGTGTGCCGCAGACCCCTGTAGGTCGGTGCCTCGGGCATACGAGGCGGGTTGGCGGCGGGTTGCCGGCGGCTGGCCGCGGGTGGCTGGCCGCGGGTCGTGTGCCCCACACCCCCGCATGCCGATGCCTCAGGCACACGACCCCGACCCGAGACGGGTCGTGTGCGTCAGACCCCTCCCAGGCGATGCCTCAGGCACACGACGCAGCGGCGAGATGCGCGGCCGACGCCACGCAGCGCCGGTCAGCCCAGGGCGGAGTCGACCGAGTCGTGGATGACGAAGACCTTCGCCAGGCCGGTGATCTTGAAGATCTTCAGCAGCCGGTCCTGGGTGCAGACCAGCTCCAGCGCACCGTCGTGGGCGCGGACCTTCTTCAGGCCGCCCACCAGCACGCCGAGCCCGGTGGAGTCGAGGAACTCGACCGCCTCCATGTCGACGACGAGGCGGTAGCTGCCCCCGGCGACCAGCTCACTGATCGTGTCCCGCAGCTTCGGCGCGGTGTAGACGTCGATCTCGCCACCCACCGCGATCACGGTGCGGCCGGCGGTCTCGCGCGTCGACAACGTCAGATCCACGTATCCACCCTCGCTCCGGTCAAGACAGTCGTCAGGAGCACACATCAAACCATGCCCGCCGGAGCCGGGAACAGTTGAGACGGCACCGGCCCCCGGACGGGGTGGATGAGGTGTCGCGAGGCCGCCCGAGAGGGCGGCGGCGAGCACCGGCGGACACCCGACCGCGTGCATGGTTCCGTCCGCCCCACGTGTGAGGATCGGAGGCATGACGCTCCACCCCGCCGCGCACCCGCTGGAGGTGTCCGCGGTGGTCCGCAGGCTCACCGCGGCGCCCGGTCGCGCCGAGCGGCTGACCCACCACGAGCAGGTCGCGGCGCGCCCGGCGGTGCACGCGGAGTGGCCGGCCTGGGCGGACGCGGACCTGGTGGCGGCGTACCGGGGGCGGGGCGTCGACCGCCCCTGGCGGCACCAGGTCGCGGCCGCCGAGGCGGCGCGTCGCGGCGAGCACGTGGTGCTCGCCACCGGGACCGCCTCGGGCAAGTCGCTGGCGTACCTGCTGCCGGCGCTGACCGCTATCCGCGAGCGTCGTGGGCCGCGGCAGCAGCGCGGCTCGAGCACGCTCTACCTCGCGCCGACCAAGGCACTCGCGCAGGACCAGCGCGCCGCGATCGCCGACCTGGGGATCGACGTGCGCGTCGCCACCCACGACGGCGACAGCAGCCCCGAGCAGCGGGAGTGGACGCGCGACCACGGCGAGTACGTGCTCTCCAACCCCGACATGCTGCACCGCTCGCTGCTGCCGGGCCACGCCCACTGGTCGCGCTTCTTCGCCTCCCTCGACTTCGTGGTGGTCGACGAGTGCCACCACTACCGCGGCGTGTTCGGAGCTCACGTCGCCCAGATCCTGCGCCGGCTGCGGCGGGTCTGCGCTCGGTACGGCGCCTCGCCGACGTTCGTGCTGGCCTCGGCCACCGTCGCGGAGCCCGAGGTGGCGGCGGCCCGGCTGACCGGGCTGGACGTCGCGGCGGTGACCGAGGACGCCTCCCCCCGCGGCGAGCTGGCCGTGCTGCTGTGGGAGCCGCCGCTGCTGCCCGGGGACGGGGAGCACGGCGCACCGGTACGACGCCCGGCCCCCGTCGAGACCGCCGACCTGATGACGGACCTGGTGCTGGAGGACGTCCGGACGCTCGCCTTCGTCAGGTCCCGCCGCGGGGTCGAGTCGGTCGCCCGGCGCGCCGGGGACCTGCTGGCCGAGGTCGACCCCTCCCTGGCCGGACGCGTCGACTCCTACCGCGGCGGCTACCTCCCCGAGGAGCGGCGGGCGCTGGAGGCCGACCTGCGCAGCGGCCGGCTGCTGGGCATGGCGGCCACCAACGCGCTCGAGCTGGGCATCGACGTCTCCGGTCTGGACGCGGTGGTGGTGGCCGGCTTCCCCGGGACGCGGGCGGCGTTCTGGCAGCAGATCGGCCGCGCGGGGCGATCCGGCGGCGAGGCGCTCGGGGTCCTGGTGGCGCGCGACGACCCACTGGACACCTACCTGGTGCACCACCCCGACGCGCTGCTCGGCCAGCCGGTCGAGGGCACCGTCTTCGACACCGACAACCCCTACGTGCTGGGTCCGCACCTGTGCGCGGCTGCCGCCGAGGCCCCGCTCACCGTCGCCGACCTGCCCCTGTTCGGCCCGCTGGCGCGGGAGGTGCTGGCCGAGCTGGTCGCGGGCGGCCTGCTCCGGCGGCGGGCCAACGGCTGGTACTGGACCGACCGCCGCCGAGCGTCGGACCTGGCGGACATCCGCTCGGCCGGCGGCCGGCAGGTGCAGCTGATCGAGGGAGCCACGGGACGGGTGGTCGGCACCGTCGACGGCGGCCGGGCGGACTCCACGGCCCACGCCGGCGCGGTGTACCTGCACCGCGGCGAGACGTGGCTGGTGGAGTCGCTGGACCTCGACGAGCACGTCGCGGTGATGAACCCGACCGAGGCCACGTTCACCACCACCGCGCGCGAGCTCACCGACATCACCATCGTCACCGAGGACGAGCACACGGCCTGGGGCCGGTGCCGGCTCGCGCTGGGCACCACCGACGTCTCCCAGCAGGTCGTCTCCTACCTGCGCCGCCGGGCCGCCACCGGGGAGGTCGTCGACGAGACCCCGCTGGACCTGCCGGAGCGGACGCTGCGGACCACCGCGGTGTGGTGGACCGTCCCGCCCGAGGTGCTCGCCGAGACCGGGCTGGCCGCGGCCGACCTCCCCGGCGCCGCGCATGCCGCGGAGCACTGCTCGATCGGCCTGCTGCCGCTCTTCGCCACCTGCGACCGGTGGGACATCGGCGGCGTCTCGACCGCGCTGCACCCGGACACCGGGCAGCTGACCGTCTTCGTGCACGACGGCCACCCGGGTGGCGCCGGTTTCGCCGAGCGCGGCTACCGGACCGCTGTCGCCTGGCTGACCGCGACCCGCGACGCCATCGCCGCGTGCGGATGCGCCACCGGCTGCCCCTCCTGCGTCCAGTCGCCCAAGTGCGGCAACGGCAACGAGCCGCTGGACAAGGCGGGCGCGCTGGTGCTGCTGAACGCCCTGCTCGCCGAGGCGATGACCGGCACGGAGAGCCGCGCAGCCGGGTAGCCTGCGCCCATGCTGGTCTTCGGGCTCGTCCTCCTCGTCCTCGGCGTGGTGCTGATCCTCGGCGGCCTCTTCGCCTCCGGCACCGAGTCCAGGACCACCGGCGGCACGACCGACGTGCACACCACGTTCCTCGGCATCGACATGCCGGCCGAGACCCTGTTCCTGATGGGGGTCATCGCGGCCGCGCTCGTGCTGGGCGGCCTGTGGCTGTCGAGGATCGGCGCCCGCCAGGAGTGGCGGCGCCGCAAGGAGCGGAAGCGGCTCGACGAGCTGTCGCAGAAGCTGGACCGCGCGGAGGCCGACCGCCTCGAACGGCGCGACCCCGGCGAGGACGACTGACGCTCCGCTCGGGCCCCGCCCCGCCCCTCCCCACCTCCACCTCCACCTCCACCGCCACCCGAGCCCCAGCGCGCCACGGAGCACTCGTCGCGCGCTCGCCCCGCTGGGCTCACACCATCGGGCTCACCGGGCCGCCGCGACGCAGGCACGGCACCCGGCCGGCGCTACCGCCCCGGTCCGGCCCGCGCGCGGGCGACCAGGTCGCCGGTCTGACCGAGCCACCGCGGTCCCGTGACCCGGACCTCGGCCACGACGTCGCGGTCCTCCACGCGGCATCCCAGCAGGGTCGCCCCGTTGGCGGCGGCCACCTCGCCCGCCACCCGGCAGGCGTCGCCGCCCTCCGCGAGCCTGGCCGCGCCGGCCAGCGCGGCCAGGTCGGCGGCGGCCTGCGCCCGGCGGTGGTCCACGACGAGCGTCGCGGCAACCCCGAGGGCGCAGCCGACGAGGAGCAGCACGCCGGCGAGCGCGACGACGAGGACCGTCGCGGCGCCGCGCTCGCCCCGCACGGACCTCACGGCGCGGGCCTCACGGCGGGGTCCCCGCGGCGGGCGCCTCGCTCAGCGCGACGGCCTCCGCGCGCACCCGGGCGCCCGGCAGGAACCGGAGCAGGCCTCCCGGCCCCGGCACCACGCCGGACGCGCGGGCCACGACGCGGTCCCCTTCCGCCGCCACGGCGACCCGCACCCCGGCCGGCGCCACCCGCTGCCCGATCGCGACCGCCGCGGCCGGGTCGTCGCCGCGCGCCAGTGCGCGGGCGGCCTCGCGGGCCGCGTCGACGGTACGGACCTGGGCCGCGCCGACCGAGAGCAGCCACACCAGCGCGAGCGTGACGGCGCACAGCACCGGCAGGCCCACGACGAGCTCGGCGGTCACCGCACCGCGTGACCGCGATGACCGCCGGCCCGGACCGGGCAGCAGGCTCCGGCTCGGACGAGTCAGCCCCAGGGGGCTCACCCCACCCCCAGCAGGCCGAGGACGTGCTCGAAGAGGGTGCGCAGCATGCGGTCGCCGAACCCTCCCGTAAGCAGCTTGTAGAGCAGCCCGGCGAGGCCGGCGCCGGCGGCCGTGCCGACGGCGTACTCGGCGGTGGTGATCCCCCGCTGGCCGCGTCGGGACCGCCGGGAGATCCGGGACGGCCGGGCCCGCGCCGCGTCGGGCAGCGGCGAGACCGGCGGGGGCACCGGGAACGGGTGGACGGGCGGCGGGGGAAGGTCGATGACGGTCATGGTGGTCTCCTCTCCGGGCCGCCGGGTGCGGCCGTTGGGAGGACTCTGCGCGGGTCGGCCGACGCACCCCGGTCGCGTGGGCCGGGCCTGTGGAGAGGCGGACGCTCCCCACAGGGCCCGGGCGCGAAGGTGCGCGGGCGCGGTACGGGTGCGGCCACTGGCGTCACCACGCCAGCGTCCGGGCGAGCCCGGCGACGAGGGGGACGATCCCGAGCAGGAGGAAGGACGGGAGCAGGCAGACGCCGAGCGGTACGGCGGCGCGGACCCCCACCGCGCGGGCGCGGTCCTCCGCATCGGCGCGCCCCCGGGCCGCCAGGTCGTCGGCCAGCCGCTCGACCGCTGCGGCGGCCGAGGCCCCCGACCGGTGCGCACGCGCCATCGCCCGGCCCAACGGGGCCAGGGCGGGGTCGCCGGCGAGCGAGAGCCAGAGCGCGACCGGGTCGGCGCCCAGCTCCAGCCGGGCCGCGACCCCGAGCAGCCGGTCCGCCGCCGGGCCCGGCAGCGCGCGGGCGACGGCGCCGATCGCGGGTACGGGTGCCTGGCCCGAGCGCAGGGCGCCGCCGAGCAGGCCGACCAGGTGGGGCAGGTCGCGCCGTACCTGCTCGCGCCGCCGCCGCTCCGAACGGGGCTCGATCCGGGAGGCCAGCACCCAGGTCGCCACGGCGCCGGCCACACCGGCCGGCAGCGCGAGCGGGCCGCCCAGCAGCACGGCCGCGCCGGCACCGGCGCACGACGCCGCGAGCGCCC